>JAQGPB010000393.1 GCA_028293265.1 Pedosphaera sp.
CACCTCGGGCACGACCCGGTAGTTCACCAGGATCCGCCGCCGGATGATGCCGCCGATGTTGGAGAGTTTCATAAGTGACCAACCTTGTCGGCCAAAGCAACATTGTTAGCAGGCAATTTCGTGGCATCAATAAACCCGGAGAGGTCCAATGTTTTAAATTCTTCCGGGGAAATCAAACCGGCGGTGCCATCCGAATATCCAACCGCATGAGCCGGATTTTCCCGCCAGCCATTCCAAACAGTTGGTTGAGGCACGTTGCCATATTGTGTGTCGCAAACCACGATTATCCGCTTGGGAGTCGAACTCAAATCCACATTCGTTCTTATGAAGAATTTTGACTCTGGAATCCAATGGTTTTGGGCCATTCGCGCAATCTCGGATTTATCAGATTGCGAAATGCTGAAAACATCGAATTTCTGGGGTTTGTCCTCTTCAGCGATTTCAAGTTCCTCAATGCACGATTTGCAAACGCTTAAGGCAGGACTATTACCGCCGCAATTTGACGCTCGCGTCAATAACGGGGGCAAAAACAATCCAATGGCCACCACGGCTGCCACTGCACTAAGAAGCCCATATATCACAACACGTTTCATTTTGACCTTTCAAGCGGTCATCGCCGCATCCCAATCTTTCCACACCGGTTCGTAGCCGAGACGGCGGATCAGGCCGGCCATTTCCTCCGGTGAACGTTCATCGGCGATGTCGAACTGGCCGGTGGCGTTGGTGGCGCGGTCGGCGGTTGCGGCCCATTCGCTGGCGCCGGCGGCCAGTTCCACGATGCGCCCGCGCTCGGTGTGATGAATTTTTTCGCGGCCCGCGCCGGTGTAACCGCCCGGTTCCGTGTGGCTTCCGGCGCTGATGAGTGTTATTCCGAGCGGGATCAGGCCGTCGCGCAGTTTGGCGGGTTCGCGCGTGGAAAGCACCAGCCCGGTGTCGGGCAAGAACAACCGGAACGCGCAGATCAATTGCGCCAGTTCGCGGTCGCTGATATGCGTCAGCGGCTCGAATTCCCCGGCGCAGGGGCGCAGCCGGGGGAGTGAAATCGTGAGCTGCGCCTTCCAGCAATTGCGCAGCAGATAATCCGCGTGGGCCGCCACCGCCAGCGCTTCGCGCCGCCATTCGCTCAGGCCAAACAGCGCGCCGATGCCGAGCCGACGAAAGCCTGCCGCGTAGGCGCGCTCCGCCGTTTCCAGCCGCCAGTCAAAATTCCGCTTTGGCCCGGAGGTGTGCATCTCTTCATAGACCGCCCGGTCGTAGGTTTCCTGATAGACCACCAGGCCTTCCGCGCCGGCGGCGACGATGGGCTGGTATTCCCCGGTTTCCATCGGCCCGACTTCGAGCGAGATGCCGGGGACTTCCGGCTGCAACGCCCGGACGCAATCGGCCAGATAACCGTTCGAAACGAACTTGGGATGCTCGCCCGCGACTAGGAGCACGTTGCGGAAACCCTTGGCCTTCAATGCCCGCGCTTCGCGCACCACTTCCGCCACCGACAAGGTCACGCGCAGGATGGGGTTGTCGCGCGAGAAGCCGCAGTATTTGCAATTATTGATGCATTCGTTGGAAAGATAGAGCGGCGCGAACAACCGGATGACCTTGCCGAACCGTTGCCGCGTGAGCTGCTGTGATTTCTGGCAAAGCGGCTCCAACAATTCCGTGCCGGCAGGGGCGATCAATTGAGCGAAATCCGTCAACGAGAGACGCGGCCGCGCCAGGCTTTGGCGGATGGCGTCGGCTTTGGTGGCCAGGGAGTGTTGCACCAGCGCGTCCAGCCGCAGTTCGTTGAAATGACCCACGAAGCTCATATCAACAGTTAATCATAAGCCGCTCCCCAGACCAAGGCGGAGTTTCGGGGGTTGCAGATAAGGGCGCGAATCGGCTTTGGGAGCGGAGAGGCATGGTGGTTGGGAACTGTTTTTGACCATTTCACAAAATCTAAAAAAACAAAATAAGTGATAGCACCCGATATTATCCGATATTATGTGATATTACGGGGTTTTTGACGAGCGGGTGGCGAGGGCGGGCGGTGGCAAAGCGGCAGGGGACTGCTGCAGCCCAAGATCTGGCGGAGGTTCGGGTGGGAGTGATGGAGTGATGGAGTGATATGACGAATGGGCGGCGGTGCGCATAAGAAAGGCTGGGCCGGGGTTTGGGGTGGAAAAGGGCGCGGGGAGCTGGGGTGAGATTTCGACAGATTTGGTGAGAAACTCCGCGCCAAAAGTGGTTGAGGGTTTTTGGTTGAGGGTTGAGGGGTGGGACGGGAAAGGGGCTTGCTCGCAAATTTGGTCTGATTTGGTGAGAAACTCCGCGCCGAAAGGGTTGAGGGTTGAAAAAAGTGCGGAATGCGGAGTGCGGAATGGCGGATGCCGGAAAATGCCGCTGCTCGCGGGCAAACCGGGCGAAACCGGGCGAAAGCGGGCCAGCGCCGGTTGGGAGGCCGGAATTGGGCGGTTGCGGCGCTGGAGGGTTGCACGGCGGGTTTGCTGGCTCGCGCAAAGGGGTTGGCCGGGGCCGGTGAGGGTTCGGACAAGCGGGGATGGTTTCCGGCGGGGAATCAGCCAGACTGCACAGACACCGGAGGGTGTCCTCTGTCGCGCTCCTTTCAAGCGGGAGCCATCTTGTCACGAACGCGGCGGGTTTGTCCAGTTGATTTGCATTGGAGCACCATTAAATTAATACGCGCGCAGCAGGCAGCGAAGAACCTTAAAAAAATCCTAGCGTCCGCGGCTTGCTTTCCGCAACATCTCGGCGAATTATTCGCAGGGCACTTGATTTCGTTCGCACCGACATGAAAGCAAAAATCATCATCACGCCAAAAAAGGCCGTCCTCGACCCGCAAGGGAAGACCGTTCAGAACGCGCTGGAACACATGGGTTACCAGGGCATCGGCGCCGTCCATGTGGGCAAATACCTGGAGATTGAGGTGGCCGGCGACCGGGAGACGGTCCGCAAACAACTGGACGAGGCTTGCCACAAGTTTTTGAGCAATCCCGTGATTGAAGACTATAAATTGGAACTGGAATGAACTTCGCCGTCCTTCAATTTCCCGCCTCGAACTGCGACCAGGACGCCGTGCATGTGCTGCGGAACGTCCTCGGCCATTCCGCGCGGCTGCTGTGGCACAAGGAAACCTCGCTGGGCAACGCCGATGCGGTGATTGTGCCGGGCGGATTCAGCTATGGTGATTATCTCCGCACCGGGGCCGTCGCGCGGTTCAGCCCGGTGATGCAGGCGGTGCAGACATTTGCCGCGAACGGCGGGCCGGTGCTGGGCATCTGCAACGGTTTCCAGATTTTGTGCGAAGCGGGATTGCTGCCGGGCGTGCTGATCCGCAACCGGTCGCTGCAATTCCGTTGCGAACATATTTTTATAAAGTCGCTTACCACTGATTCGCCGTTTACGAATAAGATTCCGACCGACAAACCGTTGCGTGTGCCCATCGCGCATGGCGAGGGCTGCTATTTTGCGGATGAAGAGACCCTGGCGCAGCTCAAGGCGAAGAATCAAATCCTCTGGCAATATGTGACGGCGGAAGGCGAAGTCACCGATGCCGCGAATCCGAACGGTTCGCTGCAAAACATCGCCGGGATCTGCAACGAACGCCGGAACGTCGCCGGCCTGATGCCCCACCCCGAACGCGCCAGCGAGCCGCTGCTCGGCAGCGCGGATGGGCGGCTGATTTTTGAGAGTTTGCTGCACGCGATGGAGAGCAAGAACGTGGCGAAGGCGGCGTAAAAAGTGAAGATTCGTGAGATTATGCGGCGCATTGAAGATGATGGTTGGTTTTTGGTGCGAACTCGCGGCAGTCATCGCCAGTACCATCATTCGACCAAACCGGGCACGGTCACGATAGCCGGCCATTCCGGACAATTTGCACCCAAAAACATTAAATAGTATTCTGAGGCAGGCAGGATTAAAATGAAATATGCGCTATACCATCATCCTTGAACCCGGACCGAACAACCTCAGTGCCTACGCCCCCGATTTTCCCGGTTGTGTGGCGGCGGG
>JAQGPB010000049.1 GCA_028293265.1 Pedosphaera sp.
CAGCTCTTGCGCCGCCTCGGACAGCAGGACGCTGCCGCTCATCAATCCCGCCACTGAGGAAATGTTCGCCGAAGTTGCTTCCGCGAGTGAACGCGATGTGGAGACCGCCATTACCGGGGCGCAACGCACGTATGAGCAAAGCTGGCGCGATTACACGCCCGGCAAGCGGGCGGAAGTCATGTTTCAAATCGCGCAGGTGTTGCGCGAGCATGCGGAGGAATTGTCACAGCTCGAAAGCCTCTCGATTGGCAAGCCGATTTCCGACGCGCGCGATGAGATAGGCATGGGCGCGCGGACGTTCGAATATTACGCCGGGGCCATTTCAAAATTTTGCGGCCAGACCATTCCCGTGGCGCGCGGCGGATTTGATTTCACCCTGCGCCAGCCGATGGGCGTGGTGGCGGCGATTGTGCCGTGGAACTTTCCCTTCCCGATTGCGACCTGGAAAGTGGCGCCAGCCTTGGCGGCGGGAAATTGCGTCGTGTTGAAGCCAGCGCGCCAATCGCCGCTTACCGCCCTGCGTCTCGGTGAGCTGGCCGTCGAGGCCGGCTTGCCGGCGGGCGCGCTGCAAGTCTTGGCCGGCTCGGGAGAGCAGATGGGCGATGCGCTGGTGCAGCATCCGTTGATTCGCAAAATTTCATTTACCGGCTCGACATCGGTCGGCTCGCGCATCATGCAACTCGCGGCGCGGGACATCAAACGTGTCTCGCTCGAACTCGGCGGCAAATCGCCGAACATCATTTTTGCCGATGCCGACTTGGAAAAGGCCGCAGGCACTTCGCCCATGAGCGTGTTTGCCAACACCGGCCAGGATTGCTGCGCCCGCAGCCGCATTTTTGTCGAGCGGCCGGTTTACGAGAAATTTGTGGAACTGTTTGTCGAAGCCACCCGTAAAATTGTGGTCGGCGATCCCGCGAAGGAAGAAACGCAGATCGGGCCGCTCGTTTCGGGACCGCAGCGCGAGAGCGTGGAGACATTTTTGCCAACCGGCAAAACGCCGCATCTCAAGATTCTTTGCGGCGGCGACCGGCCGGCGCGGAAAGGTTATTATCTCAATCCGGCTGTGGTGGTGGGATGCGAGACATCCGACCGCGCGTGGCGCGAGGAGATTTTTGGGCCGGTCGCCTGCATCCGGCCTTTTGACCGCGAAGACGAAATGTTGGCCGAAGTAAATGCTTCGCCTTACGGACTGAGCGGTTCGCTTTGGACCAATGATCTCAAGCGCGCGCTGCGAGTCTCGCGGCGCGTCGAAAGCGGCGTGCTGAGCGTGAACTGCCATAACAGCCTCCACCTCGAAGCGCCGTTCGGCGGGTTCAAGCAGAGCGGCCTGGGCCGCGATCTGGGCATCGCGGCGATGGAGGGTTACACGGAACTTAAGAATGTTTATATCGCGGAATAGCCGCGGTCATCACAGCCATTATGAACCTGTCCGCGCTCAAATCAAAGATCGCCCGCAAGGAGATTGACACCATTGTCATGGTCTTTCCCGATGCGTTTGGGCGGCTGGTCGGCAAGCGTTTGACCGCGCATTATTTTTTGGATCACGCGGCGAAAGACGGCACGCACGGCTGCAATTATCTCCTCACCTTGAACATGGAGATGGAACCTTTGAGCGGTTTCAAGCTGGCGAATTGGGAGCAGGGATTTGGCGATTTTCAAATGCGGCCCGATCTTTCCACGCTGCGGATTCTTCCCTGGCAGCCCGGCGCGGCGATGGTGATCTGCGACTTGTACCATCCCAACGGAAAATTGGTTGAGGAAGCCCCGCGCTCGGTTTTGAAGCGCCAATTGGAAATGCTCAGCGCCAAAAACCTCGTGTGCAAGATGGCCAGCGAGCTGGAGTTTTTTCTTTTCAACGATACTTATCCGGCGGCTTTCGCCAGCAAATACACCGGACTCACTCCGGCGAGTGATTATCGGATTGATTATCACACGCTGCAACCGGCGCGCGACGAGGCAATTTTTCGCTCTCTGCGCAATTTCATGGACGCGGCCGATTTTCCGGTGGAATCGTCCAAGGGCGAATGGGGCAAAGGCCAGCACGAGGTGAATTTCATCTATGACGAGCCGCTGCCCATGGCCGACCGGCACATGGTTTTCAAGCAAGGAGCCAAGGAAATTGTCCATCAAAACGGCAAGGCGATCACTTTCATGTCCAAGATTGACGCCGCCGAGGTGGGCAGCAGTTGCCACATTCACCAAAGTATCTGGCAAAAGGGAAAGACACTTTTCTGGGACCCCAAAAAGCGCGAAGGCTCAAAATTCTTCCGGCAATTTCTCGGCGGGTTGATGAAATATTCTCCCGAACTCACTTACTTTTATGCGCCGACAATTAATTCGTACAAGCGCTATCAATCGGCCAGTTGGGCACCGACCAAAATGGCTTGGGCCTATGACAATCGGACGGTCGGTTTCCGGGTGGTGGGCGAGGGGAGTTCCTTCCGGCTGGAAAACCGGATGCCGGGTGCTGATGCCAACCCATACCTGGCCTTCGCAGCGATGATTGCGGCGGGCATGGCTGGTGTGAAGGAAAACCTGGATTGCGGCGAACTCTATGTTGGCAATGCTTACACCGATCCCAAACTTCCTTCCTTGCCCCGATCCCTGCGCGAGGCGGCTGACCTGCTCGATAAAAGCCAGCTCGCCCGCACCACTTTCGGCGATGCCGTGGTTGATTTCTACGTTCATACCGCGCGCTGCGAAGTTCAGGCTTTTAATGATGCGGTGACCGATTGGGAACGTGTCAGGTATTTCGAACGAATCTGAACAATATGAGCAAGGGCAAGCCAGCGCTCGACGAGGTGATTCAAAAGGACGTCGAGGAACTGGCGCGACTGGGCTATGGCCAACAGCTTTTCCGGCAGATGGGCGGGTTTTCGAATTTCGCCATTTCTTTTTCAATCATTTCAGTCCTTACCGGTGCCATCGTATTGTTTGGTTACGGCCTCAAGTTCGCCGGGCCGATCATCAACTCGGTCGGCTGGCCGGTGGTAAGTTTTTTCACATTGTGCGTGGCGGCATCCATGGCGGAACTGGCTTCCGCATATGCAACTGCCGGCGGACTTTATTTCTGGGCGTTCCGGCTGGGCGGCAAAACGTGGGCTTGGACCACTGCGTGGTTCAATATGATCGGCCAGGTGACCATCACCGCGGGCACCAATTGGGCGGCGGCGGTATATTTCATCGGAGCGTTGATCAGGATTTTTCATCTGCCTTCTGGCCTGCATGTTCCGGTCTTTGGCACGCTCGACAACCACTACCTGCAAATTTGCGTGATGGTGGTGATCATGGTCCCGCAGATTTTGATCAACATCGCGGGTGTGAAACTCATGGCGCGATTGAACGATTTCAGTGTCTGGTGGCACATCGCGGGTGTGCTGCTGATCGCGTTGCTGCTGACCTGCTTCGCCAGCCATCATAATCCGGTGTCGTTTCTCTTTTCCCATGCCACCTCGGTGTCGCCGCTTGATGCCGCTTCCGACACTTTGAAGGATGGCCAGATCGCTCCGGCCCTGGTATTCGGCGACACCAAAATAGCATCGCCACTATTTGCGATGTTCCCGCGTCTGGCCGCATTTTACAAAGCCGCGCCGTTCGCCCTGGTGTTTCTCCTGGGCTTGCTGCAAGCCCAATGGACCTACACTGGCTTTGATGCTTCCGCCAATACCGCCGAAGAAACCGTCGAGGCCCATTTGAATTCAGCCTGGGGCATTTTTCTTTCCGTGGCCGTTTCCGCCGTGGCCGGATATGTGCTGCTCATGATCTTAACATGGTGCATTCCTCCCGGCAAATTGGCCGAGACCGCCAACGACGCCTATCCGGTGCTTTATATCGTAGACCACAACTTGAACGCTTTCTTCGCCAACGTGATTGCGGTCATCATTGGCATCGCCATGTGGCTCTGCGGTTGCTCCGGTCTCGCTTCCATGGCGCGGACTTGGTACGCCTTTGCCCGCGATGACGGCATGCCCGGCGCGGCGCTCATCAAACAGGTGCATCCCCGTTACGGCACTCCCATCTGGTCCATCTTGATCACCAGTGCGCTGGTGGTGGTGATCTGCTTTTACGCGGCGGCCTTTTCCGTGGTCACCTCCATCAGCACCATTACTCTCTATCTCGCTTACATCATCCCGGTTTATCTCAACTGGCGCAATAAGCGGCGTCAACGTGGCGAATACACGACACCCCAAACCGCGCCTTGGAGCCTTGGCCGCTGGGGAAATTTGATCAATGGCGTGGCCATCGCCTGGACTCTTTTCATCCTCATTATTTTCAGCATTCCCCCGAATGAACTGGTGTTTTGGACGATGCTCCTGCTGGCGGCAGTCATGGCCCTATATTGGACGCTTCATGCCGGACGCCATTTCCACGGCCCCACCAAGGAGGATGAAAAAGCCCTGCAAGCCGCCCTTAATCATGCAGAAGCTGCCAAAAAATAAA
>JAQGPB010000460.1 GCA_028293265.1 Pedosphaera sp.
GGCCTGCGCTACGGCACGCACCGCGCTGGGGCGTCCCACCCGCGTGGCGATCTGCCCGTAACTGGCGGTTTCGCCAAAGGGAATGCGCCGCAATTCCCGCCACACGTCTTCCTGAAACGCCGTTCCCTTCAATACAAGCGGCACGGAAAAATCCCGGCGCTTGCCGTCAAAATATTCCCTCAACTCGCGCTCCAATTGCGACAAAACTTCGTTCGTGCCGGGGACGACCGGCAGGCCGAATTTTTTTCTCATCACGGCATAGCCATGTTCCAATCCGCGGCGATCCGCGAATTCAAGCAGGCAGATGGAAGTTTCGCTCGCTGCTGCGAGCATCGGCCCCAAAGGAGTGGTCAGCAAGGTCACGCGGAGACAGGTGCCTTGCCGGCTTTTTCCGGGAGCGGCGCCAAAAGTGCGGCTGAACGCCTCGCGAAATCCGCTGTGAGACTCGTATCCGTGGCCGAGGATGACGTCATCGAGCGGTGCGCCGTTCCGGATGGAAGTAAACGCGGTCGAGAGCCTTTGCCCGCGACACCAGGCGGCGAAGGTCATGCCATAATGTTCCTGGAACCAGCGGCGCACCTTCTCGGGCGTCAGACCTTGCGCGCGCAAATCCGCCGCGTTGATGCGCGCTTCGGGATCGTCCATCACGCGCTGCATGAGTTTCGCGATCCACTCCGGCGGCTGCCCGTCCACCAGCTCCGGCTGGCAGCGTTTGCAAGGACGATACCCCGCGCCAATCGCCTCTTTTACCGAGCGAAAAAATTCGAGGTTCTCGCGTTTCGGACGCGAAGGGCACGAAGGCCGGCAAAAGATGCCGGTGGTGCGGACAGCACAAAAGAAAACGCCATCGTAACTTTCATCACGCTTCGACCAGGCCCGTTCCATTTCCGAGACGGGCAATGTTTGAATATCTAAAGTTTTCATATTCGCAAGATAACGTCTCCCACCACACCCTCTCCACCGAAAAAGCGATGTGGCGTTTTTTACGCTCCCGGCCAAGACGAACCAACGCGTCATTTACAAGCGGTCTGCCAAAATGCCATCTCGCCTTGTCACATCAAATCAGAGATAAGCTTGAACGAAGTCCTGAGATGTGATCGGCCGGGGTTTGTATCCTGACCCTACGAGAGTGGCAAAGAAATGCTGATCGGAAGTAATGATGTAATCGGCTTGTGCGGCAATTGCACAGTCAACAAACTTATTGTCGTCCGGGTCGGCTGTGATGACGCCAAATCGGAACTGAGGTTCAAGAAAAAGAATGTTGGCATGCAGATAAAACAGCAGTTCCAGAAACCGCTCTGCCTGCTGCCAGCGCGCCGCGCCTGACAAACGTGTGATGGTTTCCTGGTACTCAAAAAGAATTTCATTGGAAATCGCCAGCTCGATCCGACCGTTAAGGAGGGCATCCCGGACAGGACGCCCGATTTCGTTCCGGCCAAAGAGCTGCACGAGAACATTCGTGTCGAGGCAAACCCTCATCACCGGTAGCTATGTTCCGCGCGAACCTGGGAAAGAATTTGTTGAATCCGATCGCCACCCAGCTTGCCGGCCTTCCGGTCTTCGTCGAATGCGGCGTCCAGACTCTGCGCCAGCTCCTCGGCTTCAAGCTGCAACAATACACGGTTGATAAGCGACAGCCTGTCGGCGCTCAATTGCTCGATTCTCGCGTGCAAAGACTTTTTCAAGCTTTGCTCGTCGGCTGGCATTTCCACCGGCTTGACCATGAATCCACCGTAAGCGGAATAAGCGTCTTTGACAAGTCTGCAATAGGCGCCATTTCCGCACTTCGTGCCCGCTCGCGCTAATTTATCGGATGTGGCACACGCAGTGGCAAGCGATAGCAGACAGCTTCCTGATCATTGCGGGTAAGGAAAAATTCGCCGGCGACCGCCGGGATGTTCCAAGTCTTGGAACTCAATGCGTTCAGGCGGCCGAGTTCACGAAATTCGTTACTATTGGCCTCGACAAGGACGACGTTGCCGGGTTCGGTTTGCACGAGCAGCAAATCATCAATCATGACGACCTGGCCGAAACCATAGTGGCCGTCTTTCCATTTGCGCTCGCCGGTGGCGAGGTCAATGCAGGCGAGCACGCCTTCATCCAGGCCGTAAGCAAAATTGCCGCGGGCCAGGGGGCTGGCGAATTGTGTTTTCAATCTCAAATTTTTCCACAGTTCATCAGCCGACAATTGACCGGCGGCGGCGTCCTTGATTTGAAGCAGCACGCAACCCACTCCAAAGCCGGCGGAGATAAATACCCGGTCGCCTGCAAGCGTGACGGGTTGTGCGCAGCGCGGTCCCCAGCCTTTCCAATCGTATTTCCAAAGGATGATGCCGTTGGTGGGATTGTGCGCGGTGAGGCTGGAGGCGTTCACGGAAAGAATTTGGCGCTTGCCGCAGAGGGTGGTCAGGGTGGGCGAGCTATAGCTTGAGTTGTCAGTGCCGCTTTTCCAGGCGGTAGAACCATCGTTCTGGTGGTAGGCCCAGAGCATGGGGCCGTTGGTTTCGCCGCCGCTCACAATGACGAGATCGTCAATCACCAGCGGCGAGCAGCTCATGCCAAATACGAGATTGGGCTGCTTGATTTCCTTGAGCGTGTCGTGGGTCCAAAGCAGCTTGCCGTCGGACAAATCCAGGCAATCGAGAATGCCGGTGGCTCCGAGCGCATAGACCCGGTGATTAAAAATTGTCGGCGTCGAGCGCGGGCCGTCGCCGCCCATTTTTTCGCTGAAACGGACATGGTTGGTGTGCAGCCATAGTGTGCGGCCAGTGGCCAGTTCGTAACACACAACGAGTTCGTTCTCGCCGCGTTGTTCCTGCGTGATGGCGGATGAGTCAACGACGGCAAATCCCGACCATCCCAGGCCAACCGGCTGACGCCAGAGTTGTTCCGGCGGATGCGAAGCCCAATCGCGCTCGAGTTGAACACCTTGGACAACGCCGCTCCGGTCATTGCCCAGCAGTCCGGGATAAGCAACAGCGGCTTTTAGCGCGCCTCCGGCTTTTGCAGACGGTGGAGCGGCTGCCACGGAAGATTTAATCTCGCCGCTGTTCTTGGGCGCCCATTTCCATGCGAGTCGTGGTTGGCCCGAACCATTGGCTGAGCCGTCAATCCGCACCAATCGGTTGAAACCAAACAAAACGAGTGCCAGCGCAATGAGCGTCAGGATTCGCGTGCGCCAGCGGAAGGCGGAAAGGAACAAGAACCACACCAGCAGCAACAGCGC
>JAQGPB010000488.1 GCA_028293265.1 Pedosphaera sp.
GCATCCGAACTTCCAACATCAAACGGCTGCGAAGAACGGATGTTGAATATTGGACTTCGCCCCGCCTTTCCAGTAATCTTGCTCCGTGATTTACGACACATCACTCGACGAATTATTGCAAAAAACCTGGGACGGCCACCGCATCAACCCGGCCGAAGCGTTGCGGCTTTATCATCTGCCGCTCGAAGAATTGGGCGCGCTCGCGGACCGGCGCCGGCAGTTGATCAAGGCGAACGCCTACGACGGTCGTGGCAACGAAATTGTCACCTACATCGTTGATCGCAACGTCAATTACACCAACGTCTGCAATGTCTATTGCAAATTCTGCGCCTTCTACCGCGTCGAGGGCGATGACGACGCCTACGTCATCACGCACGCGGAGATGGACAAAAAAATCGAGGAAACCATCGCGCTTGGCGGCACGCAGATTCTCATGCAAGGCGGGCATCATCCCAAGCTGACGTTGCAGTGGTATCTCGATTTGCTTGCGCATATCAAAGGCAAGTTTCCGCTGATCAACATCCACGGCTTCAGCCCAAGCGAGTTCATCCATTTCCGCGAGGTGTTTAATTTGCCGCTCGAAGAAATCATTTCGCAATTTGTGAAGGCCGGGCTTGGCTCGATTCCCGGCGGCGGCGGCGAAATCTTGGTGGACCGCGTGCGCAAACGCATCGCGCCGCTCAAGGCGATGAGCGATGATTGGCTGAACGTGATGGATGTCGCGCACCGGCTGGGTTTGAATTCATCCGCGACGATGATGTTCGGCCATGTGGAGACGGTGGAAGACCGCATCGAACATTTCGAGCGCGTCCGCGCGCAGCAGGACAAGACAAAGGGTTTCACGGCGTTCATCGCGTGGACATTCCAGGCGGAACACACCAAGTTGAAGGCGCCGACGGTCGGGGCGCACGAATATTTGCGGACGCAGGCGCTGAGCCGGATTTACCTCGACAACGTGCCGAACATCCAAAGCTCGTGGGTCACGCAGGGACAGGAGATCGGCCAGATTGCGCTCAAGTACGGTGCGAACGATTTGGGGAGCATCATGATCGAGGAAAACGTCGTCAGCCAGGCGGGGACGACGTTTCGCATGGGCGTGGCGGACATGCAGCGGCTGATCAAGGACCTTGGCTACGAACCGCACCAGCGGGATAATTGGTATCGGTTGTTGAATTAGGAGGGGGCGTTACAGCGTTACAAGGTTGCAAACACGCGCCGTGGTAACATTGTAACAATGTAACAATTTAACCCTGTAACGATTCAACGCCACCCCCGCTCAATTTCTTTGCTTCCCTGATTTTTTGGTTTTGTTAAAAGATACCTTGTGTACTTGGAATATTACGGCCTCACAGAGCCGCCATTCACCATCACGCCGAATCCGCGCTTCCTGTTTTACAGCGGCAAGCATCGCGAAGCGTTCAATCATCTCCTGTACGGCATCCGCGAACGCAAGGGCTTTGTCCAGCTCACCGGCGAAGTCGGCGCCGGCAAGACCACCCTCTGCCGCGCCTTGCTCGAACAGCTCGGCGATAATTTTTCCACCGCGCTCATTCTCAACCCCGTGCTTGATGCCGACCAGCTTGTCAAAGCCGTCGCCATGGAATTCGGCCTCGAAGTGCGCGGCATGGACCGCCTGGAAATTGTCGCCATCATCAATGACTTTCTCCTCCGTCAAATGGCGGAAAATCGCGAGACCGTGTTGATCATAGACGAAGCCCAGGACCTCACCGACGAACTGCTCGAACAAGTGCGCCTACTGTCCAATCTGGAGACAGACGACCGCAAGCTGCTGCAGATCGTGCTGATGGGGCAGCCTGAGCTGCGCGACCGCCTGAATGCGCATGGTTTGCGCCAATTGCGCCAGCGCATCACCGTGCGTTACCACCTGAATCCCCTGCGCCGCGGAGAAGTGGCACAGTATGTGCAGCATCGGTTGCAGGTATCGGGGTCGCAAGGCGCGCCTTACTTTACCGGGCCGGCGTTGTGGCGGATTTACAACTACAGCAAAGGCATTCCGCGGCTGGTGAATGCGGTCTGCGACAAGGCGCTGCTGGCGGGGTATGTCGAGCAGCGCGACCGGATTGACTTCCGCATCGTCGGGCGGGCCTTGCGGGAACTGGAAGGCAACATAGCAGCATGAGTTTGATCAACGACGCCCTGAAACGGGCCAAAGCAACGCAGCCAAAAGTCGCGGCCCAGGCCGACGGCCCCGCTTTGCGCCCGATCATCGCGCCCCGCCGCGCCAATGCCGGTGCTGATTTTCTTCTCCCCGCACTTATTGTCGTCATCCTGCTGCTCGCCGGCCTGCTTCTTTGGCAATGGTTCCGTGGCGGTTCCGGCGACACCAAAGTCCGCGCCCGGACCATTGCAACTCCTGATGTCGTGCAACCCGCGCCCGCATCCTCTGCCAATCCGCAATCCGCAATCCGCAATCCGCAATTCCCCATCGCCGCCCCTGAGAAAACAGCTCCCATCAACGTGCCCGCCGCTCCCGTCGCTTCCCAAGTGACGACCAACACATCCACGGCAATTGAACCAGCCGCTCCTGCTCCCGTGGCCACACCGCCCCCCGTCA
>JAQGPB010000052.1 GCA_028293265.1 Pedosphaera sp.
GGCGCGGTGGCGGGCACTTTGGTGGTGCAACAACTCAACCCTTCGCTCCTGAAACATCTCATTCCGCCGGTGCTGCTGGCGATTGCGGCGTATGTCTATTTCAAACCGCAGCTCGGCGCGGAAGACATACATCCGCGCATGGATCGCCGTTGGTTTTATGTTGTCGTGGGATTGGGCCTCGGGTTTTACGACGGATTTATCGGTCCCGGCACCGGCACTTTCTGGACCATGGCGTTCATGCTCGGCCTGGGATTCAACCTCACCAAGGCCACCGGCTACACCAAGGTGATGAACGTGGCCAGCAACGTCGCCTCGCTCGCGTTCTTCGCGCTGGGCGGCCATGTATATTATGCGGCGGGAGCGGTGATGGGCGTGGGCCAGTTGCTCGGCGCCAAGGCCGGCTCGCATATGGTCGTGACGCGCGGCACAAAATTCATCCGCCCAATTTTCCTCACCATGGTCGTCGCCGTGACGCTTAAACTCCTTTACGATAGTTATTGGAAGTGACCGGAGAGCGTCGAACCCCAATGCCACCCGCAATTCCACGAGGTTTTGGAGTGCGGTGGCAAGCGCAGCGCGATACCGCTTTCGGAAGCCGGACAAAATAAAATTTTACCGGAGCTAACGGAGCAAACAGAGGGGAATATTTTCCCGTGGCCGCGTGCAGCCTCCTTCGTTACCTCCGTTTTCTCTGTTACACCCGATAAAAATTCAGGTTTCGGGACAGTGCGGACATTGCTCTAAATTTCTCCTGACAATTCTTCTCCGCATATCTATGTTGAAGGCACATTTTATGAACCGACGACATTTCATCCAGACCACCGCCCTCGCCGCCACTGCCGCCTCCGCCTTGCATCTCACCGCCACCCGTGCCCGCGCCGAAGGCGTGAAAAGCACCCGCTGGCCCATCGGCTGTTACAACCGCCCCTGGGTGGAACTCGGCTGGACCCTGGACACCGCGTTGGACGGCATCAAGTCGGCGGGCTACGAGACGATGGGTTTGCTGACGCCGTTCCGGGGCGAGCCGTTCATCGGCGTTGACGCCACGCCCGAATATCTGGCTTCGCTCAAGGAAAAAATCGCCGCGCGCAAGATCAAGGCCATCATGGGCGCGATCCATACGAAGAATTCATTGTCCGTCGAGGATTCGATCAAGAATGTGCATCAGCAGATTGACAATGCGAAGGCGCTTGATCTCGAATGGCTGCTGACCTTTGGCGTGGACAGCCCGGGTGATTACGAAAATTATTACAAGGTCATGGCGAGCGCCGCGCCCTACGCGCAGGAACGGGGGATGAAGCTCGTGCTGAAACCGCACGGCGGCGGCAGCGGCGCAGCCGAGGAAATCATGCGCTGCCTGACCAAGGTGAACCGCCCGAATTTCAAGATCTGGTATGACGCCGGGAACATCATCTATTACACCGGCAAGGACCCGCTCGAACAATTGAAGCCGATTATTCAGTACGTCACCGGTTTTTGTGCAAAAGATTGCGCGGGACCCAAGGGCGAAATCTGGCTGGATTTTGGCAAGGGCAAGGTGGATTTCCCCGCCGTGTTCGGCATGATGAAAAACGCCGGGTTCAACGGCCCGGTCATGGTGGAGTGCTGCCATAAAGGCAAAACCCCGGAAGAAACCACCGCCGGCGCGCAAAGAAACCGCGAGTTTCTGGAAAAGCTCTTCGCGCAATTGTAATCTGAAGAATGAGTCCAACCACGGGCGGGCGCGGATGCGGGGCCCCATTCAAAGTCCGCCAGGTCTTGGACTGCGGCAGTCCTCTGCCGCTTTTCCCCGGTGACGCGAGAATAGAAATTCGTTGCCATGGTTGAAGGCGGGCCTCCACCGTCAAAGCGCCAGAGGACTGGCGCAGTCCAAGACGCTATCGCGACTTGCTCCGCTCACAAAGAACCAACCCGCAACCTTGCTTGCATCCTTGGATTTTTTACGGGCTGGCTGCTGCCGCGTGTGCCTTGGAATCCCTCGCAGACGGAAAAATTCACGGCGCCAGCACCGTGCGGTAATAACGCCGCGCGAAATTCAGCGCGCCCCGGTCGGAGAAAATGAAAACGCCATTGGTCGTGTGTTGGTGCTTGGCGATAAAAAACCAATCCTGAAGATTGGTCGAGGCTTGCACATTGTAATTATAGCCATCCACGCCGGTGAACTGAAGTTGCGCCACGCCGCCGCTGTTGACGATTGAGCCAACGGAATCCAGCCGCAGCAGCGGCAGCAATTGCGCCGGGATGCTCTCATAAGCCGCGTCAGTCAAAAAATTCGTCGCCACGACGCCATTCAGAAACGGCGACGCGACGCTCAATTGCGGAACGGCCAAAATCTGGTCCAGGTTTGTGTAGAGCAGTCCGGGCACGTTGCCGCGTTGCGCGTTGATGCCGGCAGCAATCAGGCCAAGGGCGTTGCTGTTCGCATTGGCATCAATCACGAGCGGCACCAGCCCCGCCGACGTGTTCGTCAAAACGGTCATCCCTTGAAAAACGGAAGCCCAGGCGTTGGGATCGGTTTCGTTGATGGAATAAAGCTGGCGCGGGTTCACGGGATGCAGCAACGGTATCAGCGCCGAGATCAAAGGCCAATCGTTGACCGGCAGGGAAATGCCGGCATTTGTTACATTAGCGCCATAGATGGGGTCGTTCGAGTTGGGAATGTAAGTTGTGATGGTAGTGTTGCCCGTCCAATCCTGCCAGTTCTTGAGGTTGGGGATGCCGGTGGATTTCAAATAAACCGTCTGCCACGGCGTGCCGCGATGAACCTGCCCCAGCGAACCGATGCTTGATAATAAGTTGGTGGGAAATTGCCAGCTATCCGATCGCGTGATGAGAGGGTCCTTGAAGGCGGCGTTTTTTGTGGTGGCCGCCAACCGCCCAACGCCGGTCGCGTTCCAAGGTGCATAGCGCGGGCTGATCATGCGCAAACCCTGCAACACATTCGTAAGCGGCGCAGTCGGCGGAATGATGAGAGGCTGCGGATTGCCGGCCTGGGTAGGATCAACTAAATCGCTCGCGAGATAATGCACCAATGGATCGTTGGCTTGCCAAGTCATGTAACCGCTAAGTTTTGCGGTGGGAGTGAAAGGCACTTGATTTGTCAGGCTGGGATCAGCTATGCCGGTGACCGGATCAGGTACGTTGTTAAGCCAAGCATTAAATCCTTGGGTTGCTTGTGCCATGGATATAGGAATGAGTTGAGCGTTCGCCCAATCACTGATACTGACGCGGATAGCTCCCGAGCCGATGAATATTTGACTGACTATTCCGACCGTCGGCGTATTGGGGTTGAGGCCCGACGGATAACGATTGGTATCCCACAAATTTGAAATCCCGAGTTGACCGGGTTGACCGGATTGCAAGGTCCGGGTCAAGTTAGTGGTCATATCCATCTCCGGCCCGCCCAGTTCCACGTAATCTATCAACCTCCAAGTAGCCGGGTCCGTGGTGGGTTGATCCACGATCATCAACCGCAAACGATTGGTCACGCTCAAGACCCATTGCGGCGCAGGGAAACCCGAAGGTGATTGAAACGGCACCGCTGTGTTGGAGATCAGGAGTGGCGGCTGCATGACCGAATCAGGCAGCATCACGATGTTCGTGAACAGGGGCAGAATAAATGATGCCTTTGCGGTCGCTTGATTTGGACTCAGCGGATAACCACTCCAAAAATTGGCAGGTAGGAAAGTCGAATTGCCGTTGGTGACGGTTAGTGGCCGAAAATTAACGCCCAATTCATTAGTGAGTGCCATCGTCAGCTCATTGGTGACATAGATTGACATGCGCCGGCTATAATTGGACAAATACGAGTTCCAACATTCCACCGCCATGAGGTTTGAAATGCCGATTATATATTGGATGTTGGTCTGCGTGACTGGGCCGCCAACGACCGATTTTATGAGTTGAATCTTCCGGGTAAGCTGTGTGATTGGCGCGGATGAAAATTTGCTGAAACTGGGAAAACCTCTCTTAGCGCCGATGATGTACGGAACGCCATAAAGATTCACCAAGGCGGGAATGCCCATCGGAACCATGGCAAAATCCGCCGGCCTTCGTAAATCCATGGGCGCGCTGAAATCAATGTTGTTGGTCACCTCGGCATAGCCTGCGATGGAAACATTCGTCGAGTCGGGGGTGATATTCTTGATGAAGAACGGCCGGAACACGGAGGGATAATCAAAATCATTCGGCGGCAGCGAAGTCTTGTTCGTCGTGGCGTCATATATGTTTGCAGCCAACTGCAGCAGGCGATGCACGGCGGGCGTGTAATAGTTGGTCGGATAAATCGGAATGTTCGCGACGGTGAAATTGTAACCGGCAGTTTGCAGGAACAGATTCGCCGTGTTCGTGAAAAAACTGATCGGCGATGAAGTGTCAATGACGGGTGTCGCGCGCGATGGTATAGTCGTCGCCAGCATGAGTCCCGATATCAGGACCCAATAAAACCGGGCGCAAAATTTTTGTTTTCGAGGATGTGTCATAACCATCACCCCTGGCGGTGCAACAGCCATATTGATGACTGAAACGGCCTCAATTGTCACCTCGAAACGCTTTTATTCCCTCACCCTTCTCCTGCCTCGCCTGCGCAACTCTTGCGCACCACAGCGCCCCGGCTGAGCAACTTCTGCGCGGCTATGGGATTTTTTCAAGGTGAATTCCCAGCTTTTACAGGCGAAATGCGATTTAAACCCGGTTGGCACGCTAGTTGCCCTATATCAACGACATCAATGTACCGGAAACGCCGGGTTGCGCTTCGGTCTTGAATTCAACCAATAACTAAAACGTTAATATTATGAAGAAACTCAAAGCAATGCTGTTGGTGGCCGGGTGTTTGGCCGCCTTGGGACTGAGCACGGGCAAACTGCAGGCGCAGGGTCGCGGAAATTTCGATCCGGCGCAATTTCGCCAGGACATGCTCGACCGTTATAAAGACCGCCTCGAAGTGAAGGACGACGGCGAATGGAAGCTGATCGAAGCCGCCCTCGGCAAAGTGTTTGATGCCCAACGGGATGTCATGTCCAGCCGCATGAATGGCATGATGCGCCGTAATCGCGGTGGCAATGGCGGCGGCGATGCCGGCGGCGCTGGTGCTGATACCGCAGCACAAAACAACCGCCCCCGCGGCGGTTTTGGCGGCACGCCTCCTCCCGAAGCCGATGATTT
>JAQGPB010000547.1 GCA_028293265.1 Pedosphaera sp.
TCGGGCTGGCGAAGCGGCAGATTGTGGAATGCCAGACCGATTGCGCCGTGGCCAACGGACGGGCTTACGGCGAAGGGTTCGGGTTGGTGGCGGGCGATGGGAGCCATATTCATCTGCCGGACAAGCCGGCCTTGTTCGACGCGCTGGAGAAATTCGTCCGCCGCTGATCAAAACTCAAAGTGCCGCAACTGCCGCAGCCCAAGCTTGAACGGCAGCCAGCCCAGCAGGAATGATAGCACAAAGAAGCCGGCCACGCTCACCACAGCCCAAAACTGCGACGGCGCTTTGGCGCGCATTTCCGCCGCGCCGAACGCCAGCAGGAGCACCGAACCGAGGATGTAAAGAAAGCTCAGCACCAGGCAAAAAGTGCCGCCAAAACCGCTGACGATCTTGCTGGGATTGCTTTCCTTGAAATTGGGGTAGAGCACACCCAGGCCGGCGGCGAGGCCGTTCAGGCTGAAAGTCATCACGGTAATGACGGCGGCAAAAAATGTGACGCGGTCCCAGGTCATCCGCAGCAGGCAACTGGACAGCACGACGAGGGTGAGCGTCACGACCAGCGAGGCGAAGCTGGCGAGCCAGTATTTGGCCTTGACCACTTTTTCCAGCCCCATCGGCACCATGCCGATGATCCAAAGCCGGCGGCCTTCGAGCGAGAATTGCGGATAGACAAAACGCGTGGTCAGCGTGGCGAGATTGAGCGAGCAGGCGCCCAGGTTCAGATAGGAGACGAGATGGATCCAAAACGGGTTTACGAAGTGGCTGGTGAAATGGCGGACGTTGATGACATAGACGCCCAGCAGGCCGAAGAGCAGGACGGTCTGGCCCCATTGGGTGGTGTCGCGCCAGAACATGCGGATGTCCTTGACGAGGAGCGCGCGGGTGTCGCGGTCGAGCCAGGCGAGGAGGTCCACCAATTTTTCGGCGAAGCCGATGGGGTAGGTAAACGCCTCTTCGCGCCGGGCTGAGGCGCGGAACCATTCCCATTGGCCCCAGACGCTGGCGCGGCTTTGCACGCGGGAGACGGCGTCGTAATACGAGTTGCCCAGGCGGGTGAAGGCGAGAAAGCCGAAGAACAAAACATTGCTCAGGAGCACCAGAATGAAAAATCCCGCGAGCGTCAGCGCCCCTTGGGACCATTGCAGGACGCTGGTGGAGAGCCAGTAGCTGGGGAGGAAGGGAAATTGCGCGAAGCGGGTTTGCTGCAGCAGTTGGTCGAGCACGGCGAGGACGCGCGTTTCCGCCATCTCGTCGGCGACGGGCTGTTTTCGCCACCAAAAGGCTGCGAACGCGAGCGAGCCGACCGCGACCAGCAATGCGGTGACTTGAAAGGCGCGCCGGTCCAGAAATCGCGCGAGGTTCAGCGCCAGCCACGAACCCGCCACGCCGGGCAGGATGATGAAAAGTCCGATCAGGAACAGGGTCATCGGGTAAAAATGCCATGGCACATCATGGATCAACCCGAACGCCGCCAGCAGCGGCGCGATCAAAAAGACGAACGCCCACGAGGCCAGCAGGGTGGATTCAAAAAATTTCCATTGAAAGATGGTTTGCGCCCGCACGGGCAGCGACATGAGGTAGCCAGCTTCGCGGTTGCGAAACAGGTTGCTGTAGCTGATGATGAGGTTGCTCAACAGCAGCAGAATGAACAGGAATGCAAAGAGGAGATACAGAAGCCGTTCGGTCAACACGGTGCCGAGGCCGGGAAACGCGCCGACGAATTTCAAACCCTTGAAAAACAGCCAGAAGGAAAGTCCAAGATAACCGACGATGAAACAGACGATGAGGGCGGTCAGCAGACGGGACTGGTCGCGGACGGATTTCAGGCGGCGCCACGATTGCATGGCGTTGACGCGCAGCAGGAGCAGCAACGGCGCGGGTGCCGGGTTGCGCGTGGTCAAGACGTCTGACATTGGACGCAGGTTAGCAGATGTGTTGGCCGGGGGCAATGGTCGAAGGGCGGGAGTCAATTTTCCCTGTCTGATGTCCCCTGTTCAAAGCTTAAAAAAAAGAGCTATTTCACTGTTTGACCTGCCTGCCCCCTTTCCCTAGACTCCGCCCCTTGTCGTTATGAATATAATGATTTGCGACCCCATTTCGCCGAAGGGCATTGCTTTGTTCCAGCAATGCACCCAGTTCAATGTCACCGTGCTGAAACAGCGGCTTTCGGAAGCCGAGCTTCTGCCCTTGGTCAAGGACGTAGAGGCGATGGTCGTTCGCTCCGAAACCAAGATCACGCGCGCTGTCATTGAGGCCGCGCCCAAACTCCGTGTCGTTGGCCGCGCCGGGGTGGGCGTGGACAATGTGGATGTGGAAGCCGCTACGCAGCGCGGCATCGTGGTGATGAACACTCCCAGCGGCAATACCATTTCGACCGCTGAATTGACTTTTTCGATGCTCATGGCGCTGGCGCGCAAAATTCCCCAGGCCAATGCCTCGATGAAAGCGGGCGAGTGGAACCGCAAGTCGTTCCAGGGCGTCGAACTTTACAACAAGACCCTCGGCATCCTCGGCATGGGACGCATTGGGACGGAAGTGGCCCGTCGCGCGATTGTATTTGGGATGCGCGTGCTGGCCTTCGATCCTTACCTCACCATTTCCCGGGCCAACGCGTTGCAGGTGGAATTGGTCGAGCTGGACGAAATTTTTGCCCGCTGCGATTTCATCACCGTCCATATGCCGATGAGCGACGAAACCAAGGGGATGATCAACGCGGCGGCGTTTGCGAAGATGAAGCCGGGCGTGCGGGTGCTGAATTGCGCCCGGGGCGGGATCATCAACGAGGCCGACCTTTACGAGGCGGTCAAGAGCGGCAAGGTGGCGGGCGCGGCGCTGGACGTTTACGAGACCGAGCCGTTGCCGAAGGAGAATCCGATGCGCGAGCTGCCGCAGGTCATCATGACCCCGCACCTGGGCGCGAGCACCGAGGAGGCGCAGGAGAATGTGGGCATCGAGGTGGCCGAGGCCATCACCGATTATTTATTGAACGGGGCGGTGCGCAATGCGGTCAATTTACCGAATCTTGATGCCAAGACGTATGCACAAGTAAAGCCCTACCTGGCCTTGGGCGAGAAACTGGGGCGGTTGGTCGCCCAGCTCGCACCCAAGCGCAATGATCGCCTCGTGGTCACTTACGGAGGAAAGGCCACCGAAGCGCCCGGCGACCCCATCACCCGGTTCGTGCTCAAAGGCTTTTTGGAATCGGCCGGCGGCAAGGATGTGAACCAGGTCAATGTGCGGAGCCTCGCCGAAGGCCTGGGCCTGCGGGTGGAAGAAATCAAGTCCAACGAAGAGACCGATTTCAACGAATGGCTTCATCTGGCCGTTTACAGCGGGGAACAGAAAATTTCCGCGGGCGGCACGCTTTATGGCTCGAAGAGCCAGCCACGCATCGTGCGGGTGAACAGCCAGCCGGTCGAGATCGTGCCTGAAGGCGTCCTCTTGTTCCTGACGAACAAAGACCGCCCAGGCATTGTCGGTCATCTGGGCACGCTGATGGGCCGGCACAATGTGAACATTGCCAGCATGAGCTTGAGCCGCGATATTGCGGGCGGCCATGCGTTGACGGTCTTGAACCTCGACAGCGTGCCACCGGCGGCGGTGTTGGATGAGCTTAATAAAGACGCGGACATCAGCAATGTGCGGGTCGTGAAATTGTAAGCGCAGTTTTGATTTTGAATTTTAATCAGCCGGCAACTTGAACAGCGGAAAACATTTTATGAAATCAATCAGCAAATCTTTTGGCGTCCTGCTCGCGGCCGCGGTCTTCACCACGACCGTGCTGAAAGCCGACGATAAACCGGCCATCACCACAAGCACAAATGCGGCCCCGGACCTGTTCCCGGACCCCGTCATCGCCAAGGGCAAGGGTGTCGAAGTCAAACGCAGCCGGCTGGACGAGGCGATTTCCGGTGTCCGCGCCACGGCGACGGCGCGCGGGCGCGAGATTTCGCCGGCAGACATGCCGATCATTGAAAAATCCTCCTTCGACCATCTGTTGCAGGTGCAGCTTTTGAATGCCAAAGCCACCGACGCCGACAAGGAGAAGGCCAAGCTGGAAGGCGACAAGCGCATGGAAACCATCCGCCAGCGCGCCCCGAGCGAGGAGGCCCTCGTGCGCCAGTTAAAATCACTGAATCTCACAGTTGACGAACTGCACAAGCGCCTGACTGAAGAAGCCACCGCGGAAGCCGTGCTGCGCGACAAGATTTCCGTGACCGACACCGATGTCAAAAAGTTTTACGACGACAATCCGTCCAAGTTCGAAGAATCCGAGAAGGTGCGCGCGAGCCACATTTTGATTGCCACAGGCGATCCCCGCAGCGGGACACCGATGTCCGACGACGACAAGAAGGCGAAGAAGAAAATCGCCGAGGACCTGCTCAAACGCGCGAAAGCCGGCGAGGATTTTGCCAAGCTGGCAAAGGAATATTCCGATGATCCCGGCTCCAAGGACAAGGGCGGCGAATATACCTTCGGCCGCGGCCAGATGGTCAAGGAGTTCGAAGCCGCCGCCTTCTCGCTGCAGACGAACCAGATCAGCGACATTGTGACGACCGCTTTTGGCTACCACATCATCAAGCTGAGCGAAAAGATTCCGGCCCAAAAGCTGGCGCTGGCCAAGGTGAGTCCCGACATCAAGACCTATCTTGAAACGGTGGAGATGGAAAAGATATTGCCTGAGCTTTATGGCAAGCTCAAAAAAGAGGCCGACGTGCAAATCCTCGATGAGCGGTTGAAGGCGCTTGAAGATGCTCCGATGGAAATACCGAAGCCTCCTGGCGACACCTTGAGCGTGCCGCAGGGCAAGGCTTCGCCGAAATAATCAGGAAAGCGGCGGGGAGAAAAGCTACAAGCACCAACATCCAAGCTCCAATGAGCGTCGTTTGAGATTGGGTGCTTGGAGCTTTAACTAATACTTCTTGCTGAATTTCTTCCGCGATTCATCAGGCGATGCGGCGGCGGGCGCTTCTGGCGAGGCGGTGAAAGATTTTCCAGCGGCCTCGGCGGGCGCTTCGTGCGCGGGAGGCGGTTCGGTCTGGGGTGTCGCGATCCGTCCGGTCGGTGCCTCGCCTGCGCCGGCGGAACCGCCGGAATCCACAGCCTCGACGAAGGCCATGTGCACGGCGGCCAGCGCCTGCTTGAGCAGGCCTTCCTCCTGCTTGGAGAGATTGCCCTTGGTCTTGGCCTCGAGCATTTCCAACTGATCAATGAACATCCGCGCCGCGTCAATGTCGCGGACGATTTTCCCCGTGTCGGGGTGCGCGACTTTGCCGAGCAGCATCATGGTCATGTTGGTTTGCTGGATCACCATGTTGGCGAACAGGGCGGCCAGGATGTCCTCACGACTGGCGTTGGCCAGATCGTCCTCGGGGTGCGTGGTTGATTCGTTCATCTTTATTTATCCTTCCTCTGACGGACGATTTCCGCCATCAAAAAGTGAATGAGAGTTTTCAGGCGCGATTCCAGGTTGACGGTTTCGAGAATCGTCTGCCGCTCCACCGAGCCGGCCAGCACGGCGCAAGAAACCAGATCGGCGACCTGTTCGGGATTGGTCAGCTTGTCCAAGTACTGCAGCACTTCCTTCGCCGAAAGTCCGGGCAGCGGCTCGGCCGGCTTGGATTTGGACATGACGGGCGGGGGGAAACCGAGCCCGAGCGTCTCCCGTTCCTCAAGCAATTCGCGCACCTTGGCCAGCAGGGCATCCACCACCACATCGTTGCAAGGCGGCGAACTCAGCGGCCGGATCTTTTGCACACGGTAGGGCTTGTAGCGCACGGTTTCCACCAGTTCCACCCGCGCAATCCCCTGCAGGACGAGATGCGAAGTGCCGTCCCGATGGCCCACTGAAACCCGGATCAATCCCAGCCCGGCCACGGGGGAAGGCGTCTCGCGCGTACGCCCCGGCTTTTGCATGGCGACGGAAAACATCCGGTCGGTGTTCAACGCATCCACGAGCATCTGCCGGTATTTCGGCTCAAAAATGTAAAGCGGCAGCAATGCCTGCGGAAACAAAGTCGCATTCGGCAGGGTCATCACGGGAACTTCATTCGGCAACTTCATGAAAGGAATCTAGGCGAGACCGTCATTAAATCAAGAAACAGATAAGTGAGCTTGCTTATTGCAGGCATAAACAGCATCTTACTGCTCGTATGAAGACAAAAGTAGCATTCATAATTCTTGCGCTCATCGCCATCGGCCTGGGCATTGGTTTGATCTCGCTCAAGAACCAGGCCGCCAAACAGCATGAGGACGATGTGGCCACGATTTTGGTCCATTCCAACCAGGTCACCGATGTCACCACCAAGCTGGAAGAGCAAAAACAAGTCAATCTGACGCTGCAACAGGATCTGGCCACCCGCAAAGAGGAGTACACGAAACTTTCCAACGTATTGAGCCAGACCACGGAAAGCCTGACCAAAACCGAAGCCGAGCTCAAGGCGCAGAAGGAGGAAACCGCCAAGCGCGACACCCGGATCACCGAACTCGAAGGCCAGAATGCCACGCTCGACAAACAGGCCGTGGACCTGAAAGGCTCGATCAACAACCTGGAAGTGCAGATCGCCTCCACGCAAAAGAAACTGGACGCCTCGGAAGGCGACAAGGCGTTTCTCACCAAGGAACTCAACCGGCTGATGGTGGAGAAGGCGGAATTGGAACGCCAGTTCAACGACCTCGCCGTGCTCCGCACCCAGGTCAAGAAACTGAAGGAGGAACTTTCCGTCGCGCGCCGTTTGGAATGGATCCGGCAGGGTCTCTTCGCCCGGCAGTCTGAGAAAGGCGCGCAGCAACTGATGGAACGCGCGCCCGTCACCACGGTGGCCAGCACCAAGCCCGCCGCGACCAATGCGTATGATTTGAATGTGGAGGTCAAATCCGATGGCTCGGTCAAGGTCATACCACCCCTCACCAATCCGCCGTCAGCAGTTCCTCCGCCCGCCCGGCAATGACCCGTGACCCTCTGCTCGTTGATTCTCATGGCCGGGTGCTGCGCGACCTGCGGGTGAGCATCACCGACCGGTGCA
>JAQGPB010000609.1 GCA_028293265.1 Pedosphaera sp.
CCGCGCCGCTTTCCTGGTACAGGGCGACGCAAATTACCGCCGGCACAATGGCGATCAACCGGGTGATGAGCCGCCGCACCCAGGGACGCAGTCGCAGGTTGAGAAACCCTTCCATGACGATTTGTCCGGCCAGCGTGCCGGTGAGCGTCGAGTTTTGGCCCGAAGCGAGCAGCGCGACGGCGAAAACCACACCGGCGATCCCAACCCCGAGAGTGGGACTCAAGAGCTTGTATGCGTCCTGTATTTCCGCCACGTCCTGATGTCCGCTCGTATGAAAAGTGGCGGCGGAAACAATAAGGATGGCCGCGTTGATGAACAGGGCAAACATGAGCGCCAACGTGGAATCGAGCACGGCATATTTGATCGCCTCGGTCTTGCCTTCGGCGTTCTGCTCGTATTTGCGGGTCTGCACGATGGAGGAGTGGAGGTAGAGATTATGCGGCATTACCGTGGCCCCGAGGATGCCGATGGCAACGTAAAGCATTTCCTTGTTGCGGATGACCTCAAATTTTGGAATGAAACCGCCCAGCACGCTCATCACGTCAGGCCGCGAAAAGATGATTTCCGCAAAAAAACACGCGCCAATGGTCAATATGAGCGTCACCACGAGGGCCTCGATGTAACGAAAGCCTTTGTTTTGCAGATACATCACCGCCAATACGTCCAGCGCGGTGAGGCAAACACCCCAAAGCAGGGGAATTTTGAAAAGCAGGTTCAAGGCGATGGCCGAGCCGATGACTTCCGCGAGGTCGCAGGCGCAAATTGCGATTTCGCACAAGACCCAGAGCGCGATGGACACGGGTCTGGAATAGTGGTCGCGGCAGGCCTGGGCCAGATCGCGTCCGGTAACGATGCCGAGTTTGGCGCTGAGAGATTGCAGCAGGATCGCCATGAGATTGGAGAGCATGACGATGCTGAGCAGGGTGTAGCCGAACTGGGAACCTCCGGCAAGGTCCGTCGCCCAATTGCCCGGGTCCATGTAGCCGACGGCGACAAGGTAACCGGGGCCGGAGAAGGCGAGCAGCTTGCGCCAAAAGCTGAAGTGCTTGGGGACTGCAACCGTGCGATGCACCTCCTGCAAACTGGGGGTGTGATTGGGCGAATGCCAGCCCGGCTCAACCGGTGCCGGTTGAGCCGGATCGCCGGGCAAAACTTTGGTTCCATTTCTCAACTTATATTACATCCTAGCACCAAGAATGTTTGAGTCAATAAAAAAAGTTAGGCAAGTCTATAAAAACGGAAAACATCCCAACACCGGAAATTTGAAGAGCGGGCAAAACCCCCATGGCGTTTTAATCCGGCCAAGTTATGTTGAAGCGCCTATTCGTTCCTTATTCACTAATCATGGGTTAAAGGGACAGTGTAGGGGGAGCGACTCCTTCGGGGGCCGCTCTTTTTTTGCAAGCGTTTGCGCATGGGTGCGGCCCCTACGGTCATCGACCCGTTTCCGAATCGGCTTTTCACCCCATTGCTGCGCCGCATCGCGCCTTTAGGTTGTAGCATTGTCTCGTCACGACGCGCTCATCGGCTGCGTCGGTCATGATGTGGGACTGAACAAACGAAAGAAAGGTTATAAAATGAAACACAAATTGTTACTGCGAACCATCGTCTGCGGCATGGCGGTTTCGCTCTTGGCGGGTTCAGCCATCGCCAGGCAAAGTTCTCCGGGCGCAGGCAGCGATCCCAATGCGAGCGGCACGGGCACATACTCGCAACAACCCCTGGCTCCGTCCTCCTCGGCCACGCTCTCGCCAACTTCCATGCGTCCGCGCAGCGAGCGGTTGAGCCAGTTGATGGGTTCCACGGTGAAGGACCAACAGGGAAACACGCTGGGACAGATCAACGACTTCGTAGTCAATCCCGCGTCTGGCAGGATTCAGTTCGCGGTGATTTCCCTGAATGATCAGGCGGGCAAACTCACTGCCGTTCCATGGCAGTTGGTCAAACCCGGCGCTGATCCCACCACCAGCACGCTGGCAGCCAGCAAAGACAAGCTGGACAGCGCGATGACCTTCGATGCCAGCAGTTGGCCGGACTTCAGCCAGCCTTCCACACACCAGCAAATTTACGCGCATTTCGGCGTCCAGCCCAGTCACATGGGCGGTGCGGAACCGGGCGCGGGGAATGAGAGCGGGACTGGCAGCAGCGGTTATGACCAAACCAAGCCTGACAACAGCGGCAGTCCGGGAGCCGGTGGAACCAGCGGTTCAGGCACGGGCACCAATCCGAAGCTTCATTGAACCAAGGAAGGACGCAATCATTTATGGTTGCAAACTGGACCGGGAGAAATCGGTTCGGTCGGGGAAGCCCCGGGAAATTACTTTTCCCGGGGCTTCAAGGTGCTGCAAATCTTTACCTGCCATCCAAGCAGTTGCGAACGACCCGCATGAGCTTTTGCGGGACGTAAGGCTTTTGCAGGTAATTGACTCCCTCGTGAATGATGAAATCCTTGCCGACAATGTCCGCGCTGTAACCGCTCGTGAAGATGGCTTTCAGGCCTGGCTTTTCCGCCCGCACTTTTTCCGCCAAATCACGCCCGGTCATGCCATCGGGCATGACAATGTCGGTCAGCAACAGATCAATTTGCGTCTGATGCTCGCGCCAAACCGCAAGGGCTTCAATGCCGTTATTTGCCTGCAGCACGCGGTAGCCGCAACCTTGAAGAATTTTGCAGACTAATTCGCGCACGGGCGGTTCGTCTTCCACCACCAGAATGGTTTCCGTTCCGCCGCGGGCCGGTTCCTCAATGGTGGCTTCCCCGGCTTTTGCGGCCGATGGACCTTTCAGGGCAGGCAGAAACACATGGAAAGTTGTGCCCTTGCCGGGCTGGCTTTCCACCTCGGCCCAGCCTTGGTGCTGCTTGATGATGCCATAGACCGTGGCCAGGCCAAGCCCGGTCCCTTTGCCCACCGTTTTAGTGGTAAAAAAAGGCTCAAAAATATGCGGCAGCGTGGCTGCGTCAATGCCGCTGCCGGTGTCCGTCACGCTGAGACAGACGAAATCGCCCTCTCGTCCTTCCGGATGTTTTGGCATGGTTTCGCGGTTCAAACTCACTGTGGAGATTTTGATCGTCAACTGTCCCCCCGAAGGCATCGCATCGCGCGAGTTGACCACGAGGTTCAGCAGAATTTGTTCAATCATGCCCGCATCGGCATGGATCAGGGGCAGGTTGGGGGAATAATGAAATTGCTGCGCGATGTCCTCGCCTAAAATGCGCCCGAGCAGCTTGGTCATGTTGCTCACGATCTGGTTCAAGTCCAGTTGCTTCGGTTGCATCATCTGGCGCCGGCTGAAGGTCAGCAACTGGCGCGTCAGGCTCGAGGCGCGTTCAGCCGCCTGGCAGATCTGGTCCGCCGAGCCCGCGAGCGGGCCCGCCTGGGAGGTCGAACTGCGCAGCAGCGAAGCATGTCCCTGGATGACGGTAAGGATGTTGTTGAAATCATGCGCGACGCCGCCGGCGAGCTGCCCGATGGCTTCCATTTTTTGCGAGTGGCGCAACTGTTCCTCCAGCCGTTTGTGTTCGGTGACGTCGCGGAACAATCCCAGCACCAAAGTTTTTTGGCCGCGCGATTCAACAAAGGAATTGGAGCCTTCCAATTCCACCGTCCTGCCGTTGCGAAAGGTCATTTTCCGCTGGATGTGCCGCTCGATGGTCTGTTCCCGGAAGCGCTGGCGATAATGGGCCATCTTTTCGTCCATCTCGGCCTCATCCGCGTACATGATCGTGAAGGGCTGTTCTTCCAGCTCCTCCCGCTTCATGCCGACCAGCCTGCAGAATGCATCGTTGACCGCGACAATGATTCCATTCTCATCCGTCAACCGCATTCCGTCCACGGAGTTTTCCCATACTGAATGGAACCGGATTTCTGAACTTTTCAGGGCTTCTTCCGCATGCTTGCGCTCGGAAATATCGCGCACATGCAGCAGCAACGCCGGCTTCCCCAGATAATCAATCTGGCTCGTCCGCACCTCTACCGGAATATCACGCCCGTCCGTGGTCAGGCTTGTTCCTTCAACCTGGTGCATTTCACCCTGCGCCAGTTTTTGGAATTGCCGCAACGTCTCCACGCGCCTGTCCGGGGGGACCAATTCCGATACATTTTTTCCGATCAATTTTTCGCGCGGTATTCCTTGCAGCCGTGCTGCCGCCAGGTTCGCGTCCAACACTTCGCCCGTGAGGCTTTCGACGAACACAGCGTCGGGCGAGTCTTCAAACAGTTTCCGGAACCGCCGCTCGCTTTCCCGCAGGGCCTGCTCGATGCGGATGCGTTCCAGCGCTCCTCCGCAGTAATCGGCCAGCGCCTGCAAGGTTTTCAAATCCTGGTCGCCATACGCCTTCAATTTGTAGCTTTGGATGGACAGAATTCCGATGACCCGCGTCCCGTTCCGTATCGGCACGAACATCAGCGAAGCCGAGGGGCGTGACTTGTCCCCAATGCCGACGGCGTCGGGCGAAAAATTAACCGGCTCCTCGCGCAAGATCAATGCCGCTCCCTGCGTCAGGATGCGCCGTGCTC
>JAQGPB010000618.1 GCA_028293265.1 Pedosphaera sp.
GCCGTCGCTGAGGTAATCCATTTTCCCGCCGGGCGCAGCCTCGCCTTGTTGGGTCAGAATTCTGAAACAATAACCATGAAACGGGTGCGGACCCGCGTCCTTGTTGGTGCCATAACCCTCGGCATGAGCCTCCGCCACCAAAGGCCCGAACGGACTGGCTGGTTCATTTCCTTCCACCGGCCAGTAAAGGCCATCCTTTGTTCCGGGCGTGCTCTTGAATTTCTGCGCGTACTTTGCGCCTCCGCCCACTTTGGGATTCACATCGGCATACTGGCGTTGCGCGGTCACATAAGCCCGGCAAATGCTGATCGCGTGGAGTTCATCCTTCCCGATGTGTCGGCTGATGATTTCCTCCTTGCCCGCCGCCGTGTCGAAATGCCATTGCCCATCCGCCCGCACCAGCGGAATCGGCAGCGGCCAGTTGTTTGTCCCCACCTCAAACGTGATTTTATCCTCGGTGTCCTTCACCGGCACGCAGCCCTCGGCCAGCGAGGCGGCGAACCGCTTCGCGTTGTTCGCGTCCTGGACTTCGTCGCCCGTCAGCATTTCCCGGCTCTCCGGGCCGAAAATGCCGCACAAGCCTTCTTTATCAGTCGTTGCGGCGGCCAGTTGCAAGGCTTTTGCGGCCTCGTCCGGCGTCGCGAACAACCGTTGCGCAAACGCGGGTTTCGAGAACGCTTCCTGCGCGTCGGCCGCAGGAAGGTTCTCCGGCAGAATAGCCGAAGCACCCGCGAGCAGTGCGATGGTTGAAAAACTGGCAAATCGCATCGTGGTCAATTGGTTTGAAAATTTCATAAGTTTATCAAGTCTAATTCTGTTTTTGTTGCATGAATTGTGCTGTTTACCGCTTTCTGTCGCCCCCGTCACGATGCCCGCGATCGTCGCGGTCGCCATGAGGATGAGCCCATCCGCGGCTTTCACGCCCTCGACGGCCATAATCATCCGCATCGTGCCTCCGGTCATAGCCCCCGCCGAACAGGAAAAAGTCCGGCCGTGGGAGTCTCACCTCGGGAGGTGCCGGCACGAACACCCTCACCGAAGGAACCGGCACGCCGATTACCCTGTCGCCGCCGTAACATGCATTCGCGAAACACAGACCGCTTACCATGACCGCCAACAGGGCAATATTTGGTCCGATGCCACTTCCACCCACCAAATCCTGCGGCTGGTTTATCCGGATCTTTTTTTCAATGAAGAGCTTTAAGAAATGCGGCTTCCGTCGAAATTCCGCCCCGGGCGCGTTGCCTGGCAACGGCACAATGTTCGAGGCCCGATCGGCTGCGCAGATTTCATACGCCGCCCTGTTCAAATCACCGGAAGTCAGCTCCGGTTTGCTTATGTGATTAGTTATCATGGCTCGCAGAATAACCTTGGAACTCTTCCCGGCGCTATAAGGGCTTCCCCCCCGGCTCGATTCGATAAGACCTTGGCCTGGATTGCCAAACGACATGCGCGCGGTCGGCTCCAACCCGGTGCGGTTTGCGGGAAGAAAACAATAATATACGACAAATGGGGGATCCCTTGAGGGGCCAGGCAAACAAAGAATTTGCCAGATTGCTCCCTTGCTTAATATTATGACTGTGACCTTCGATAAGGCAAAAAAATCAGTTCGAGTTTCTCGGTCGGATGGACAATCCAAGGCCGGGCGGCGGAAGCCGGGCCGAAGTGAAGTGGCCAAGCTCGAAAAAGCTTTCCTCCTCCAAAAGCAATTGCTCGCCTCTCGCGATTATGCCGAGGCTGTCATCGAGGCGGTTCCCCCGCTATTGGTCCTCGACCAAAATCTGCGCGTGCAGACGGCCAATGCATTGTTCTGCAAATGTTTCAAAATATCCTTGCGCCAGACGCTGAACCGCCGGGTGTATGAATTGGGCAATGGCCAATGGAACATTCCCGAATTGCGCACCTTGTTGGAAGAGATTCTGCCCCGGAAAAATATTTTCAAAGACTTCGAGGTGACGCATAAGTTTGAAAGCATCGGCTGCCGCACGATGCTCCTGAGCGGTCGGCAGGTTGACAGCCTGCAGCGAATTCTCCTGTTCATCGAAGACGTTACGGAGCAGCGGAAGGCGCGGGCGACCACGCGAGCTTCGGAGATACGTTACCGCCGCCTCTTTGAAGCAGCCCGGGATGGAATCCTGATGGTTGATCCCGACACGCGAAAAATCTCGGACGCCAATCCTTTCATGTCTGAGTTGTTGGGTTACCCGCACCGGGAGTTGGTTGGGAAGGAACTCTGGGAAATCGGCCTGCTCAAAGATGAAAAAGCCAGCCGGTCGGCTTTTCGCGAATTGCAAAGGAAACATTTTATTCGCTACGAAAATCTGCCGCTCCAGGACAAGCAGGGCCTGCATCGTGAAGTGGAATTCGTCAGCAACCTTTACGATGAGGACGGACACAAAGTCATTCAGTGCAACATCCGCGACATTACTGCGCGCAAACACGCGGAAAAATTACGGATGGAAAGTGAAGAGCGGTTTCACGCCATTTTCAACCAAGCCACGGTCGGTATCGCCCAGACGGATCTGGACGGGCGTTTCACGCTCGTAAATAAATGTTTCTGCGACATCACCGGGCGCAGGGCGAACGACTTGCTTGGCGTTAAAGCGCAGGACATCACGCACCCGGACGACCGCGTCAGGAATGCAGCCCAGTTGAAGAAACTAAAAAATAAAAACGGCAGTTTCAGCTTTGAAAAACGCTATCTGCGGCCCGACGGAGAAATCGTTTGGGTGCGCAACAGCGTTTCACGCATCAACAACGCCCCTGCGAACGGCCAATACTTTCTGGCAGTGGCGCAGGACATAACCGAAAGCCGGCGCGCGCAGCAGGCGCTCTTGACCGCAAAAAATGAAATCGGCCGGCATGCCTCGCTGCTGGAGCAGGAGATCAAGGAACGCACCGCTGAACTCCGCGAAACCATTGGCGAATTGGAAGGATTCTCCTATAGCGTTTCGCATGATATGCGCGCGCCATTGCGGGCCATGCAGAGCTTCGCCCAATTTTTGGTGGATGAATACGGCGGCAAGCTGGATGAGCAAGGAGTCAATTATCTGCACCAAATTATGCGTTCAGCCGTCCGGTTGGATCGGCTTATCCAGGATGTCCTGAGCTACACCAGGATTCTTCACGCCAAGCTGCCCATGGAGCCGGTGGATCTGGACCGCCTGGTGCGCGACATTGTTGAGGCCTTCCCGAACGGCCACGCAATCAAGCCGAAAATTGAAATCAAAGGCACGTTGCCGAAGGTCATGGGGAACGAGGCGCTGCTGGCGCAATGCGTCTCCAACCTCCTGAACAATGGCGCAAAATTTGTATCGCCCGGAACCACGCCCCACATCGAGATATCAGCGTCGGCAAATCGGAATGATTCGGTTCGATTGTGGTTTAAAGACAATGGCATCGGCATTGCCCGCGAAAACCACGGCCGGATCTTCCGTTTGTTTGAGCGGATCCACCCCGCCACAGAATATGAGGGGACGGGCATTGGCCTGACCATTGTGCGGAAGGCGGCAGAACGCATGCTGGGCGCGCAGGTAGGCTTTGAATCGGCGCTGGGCAAAGGCAGCAAATTCTGGATTCAGTTAAGGAAGGGATAAACCATCAAAACCATTCTCCAAGTCGAAGATGACCCGAACGATGTGTTTTTCCTGCATCATGCCATGAAACGGGCGGGCGTGGCGAATCCCGTTCAGGCCGTGAGCGACGGACAGCAGGCGATTGATTATTTGAAAGGCGTTGGCAAATTCGCCGACCGCCGAAAATTTCCGTTTCCATGCCTGGTATTGCTGGATTTGAAATTGCCGTATGTGATGGGGCTGGAGGTCCTCAAATGGATCCGCAAACAGCACGGAATGGCCCTGGTGGTGATACTGCTGACCGCCTCCGCGGAAGACGCGGACATTGCGGCTGCATACCGGCTGGGCGCTAATGCGTTTCTGACGAAGCCATCTGAAGCAGCCAAACTCGATGACATGGTCAAAGCGATCAAGGACTTCTGGCTGAACCACAACAAGCTGCCATCGGAATCTTCCAGAGAACGGGCAACATCTTCTTCGGGCTCGCGCGCATTTGTTTCGAACTCCAAGCGTTTCCCCGGCAAAAAGGAGAAGCCCCGGCAAAAGTAGCCCTGCGTGCGGGGCGGTCATGGATACGTCCGTAAGGAATTAATTGGCTGTAGCGGCGGTCT
>JAQGPB010000628.1 GCA_028293265.1 Pedosphaera sp.
AGCACCGGACGGACGGGATAGCGGCCGCCGGTCGCAAAAGGATAAATGTGCCGAACAAAAAAGGTGCCCACGGACATGGCGATGCTGCATGCGCATGAAAAAATTCCTGAAGTTATCGCGACCACTACTATCGCGGCCAGCCAGATTGGCAGAACGTGCATCACCAGCCAAAGCAACGCACCGTCGGCAACCGGCAGGTTTGGATTAAGCCGGTAGGCGTACATGCCGGCAATGCCGATGACCACCGAAAAGACCATCACAATCGCTCCGGCGCAGACCATGGACCATCTCGCGCCGGTTTCGCTCAGGGCGCTGTACATGCACGACCGCCGTCCCGGGTCGGCCAAGACGCTGAGTCCCAAAGTCATTATCAAGCCGAAGGTCTTCCAGGTGCCGTTGGATTCCATACCCAGAAAAGAAAAATAGGCGGGCGGAACAGCCTCGCGCAGGCTGGCGATGCCGCCGACATCGCGCAGCGCCGAGGATGTGACCACGGCGAAACCGGCCAACAGGATAATGGCCTGCAAAAAATCGGCATAGACCACGCTTTTGAAACCGCCAGGAATGGTGACGCTGGCGCTGATAATGCCGGCGGCCACGACACATTCCCGGTGCGACAGTTTCGTGACGGCAGCGAGCACGGCGGCGCCGCCGATGATCTGCAATGTCAGCCAGCATAGTTGGGAGAGGAACAAAGTGACGTTGGAGAATTCGACGACGATGCGGTTGCCGCCGTAATAAGACGCCACTTCTTCACTCAGCGTCATGAATTTGTAGCGTCGCATGACGGCGAACATCAAACCGGCCAGCAAAGTGCCCAACCCGAGGCCGATAGGATAAGCGCAGCCGGCCCAACCATGTTGATAGGCCAACCCCGATCCTCCGATGATGACTCCCGTTCCAATGCAGCCGGCGGTGATGTTGCCCGTGAGCACCCAAAAGGGAAGACTGCGCCCACCAATCAAATAATCCGCCGGGTTTTTGACCCGGCGCATCCAAAACAACGAAACCGCCAGCATCAGACATCGGTCTATGCCCACACCGATCAGGATCGCAGTTTGCGTGGTCAAGCTGTTCTAAAAATATTGCATGTTCATGACGCGGGCGAACCGCTTCAGCAACGCGGCGTGATGCCCCTCGATGACCGAGACGTGATGAGGCATGCCCAGGTGGCACAGTTCCTCGAACCATTCGCCCGGGTCATTTTTCATGCGCGCCAACGCGTTCGTGGCCATGAGATGCCGTCTGGGCCTGATGGTCTCGCCTTCGCGGGCGGTCAGGAAATATTTGCCGTCAAGGCGCCAAAGCCGGAAAACCGTGATGGGCATTTTGTCGCGAAGCGTCGCCTCGACGACGGCCGGTTTCTTGATATTGAAATGGCGGGCAATGCGCGGACCGCCCGGTTCGCCGGGCGGCGGACAGAGCGACATCGGCGCAGCGCCACCGTGCCACAAGGTAATGGTTTCCTCGTCATGCTCCAGCCAGTCGGACAGGTAGCAGCGGCCCAAGCCCAAACTTTCAACAATCCATGCTCCCAGCGCGCCATCCGCATCGCCTTCGATGGCCAACGCGCGGGCCTCGTTCGCCAACCGGGCGACACCGAGGTAAGGCCATTGGCCGAAAGTGTTCGGCATTTCCGGCCAGCAACGGATGGTCATGGCGTCGAGATTCTCATTGTCGAAGAACGAGCGCATTGCCAGATACAGGCGCGACGCCATCGGCAAATCTTCATCGCTGGTATCTTTATGCGGCATGCCGAGCGCCTTGACCCTGGCCACGTCCGCGGCCACGGCTTCAGGGGTCAATTCATTTACGATGTTCGCGAATTCAATGAGGCTGTAGGTTTGAATTTGCGCCCCCAGACCATGGTGAACCGCAAACGCATCGGCACTCATCGCAACATAGCCGGGGGCTTGTCCGCCGATGATGCCCAACCGCACGGTGCGCAACCGCCGCACCGTTGCCGCCATGCGCACCGCCTCGGTGAATCGTTGCCGCGTCGCGAGCGCGTCGGGATCGCCGTTGACCAATTCGAAACTGTGTCCCATTTGCCGCAAAACGGATGCCCAGCAATGCACTCCGACCAACGAACAGGAACTGATCATGTCGCCTTCCGGGTTCTCCGGCGTCGCCCAAAGAATCAGCGGGTCCGGCCAAAGCTGGGCCAGCGTCGGTGCAAGGCGTCCGTCACCCATCGTCGTCTGAAGCAGAACGATGGCGTTGACGCCGTGTGCTTCACAAGCGGCCATGGCCCGGCGCAGTGATGCATCATCAACGGCCTTTTCCGGCGGCTCAACGATGGAAAATTCCGTCTGTTTCATCCAGCCACGCACCCGCTCTTCCATGCGCCGTCCCCATTCCATGTCGAATCCGGGACGCCGACGTCCAAGGAAAATGACGCCGAGCTTCGTTTGCTTATCTTTGTGGAGGCTCATATTTTTTCGAGAACCGGCTTGAGGAGTGCGTCAAGCGACTCCTCGGAATTGGGATCGAGGGAGCCGGGGGCATCGTGCAATTCCCAGCGTTCGACATGCTCGACGCTCTGTTGTGAATTCACCTGCACGAGCGGACTCAAGGATTCCAACTCCAGCATCTTTTCGTTGGTAAACGTTTCGAAATTGCATCCCTCGTCCGGATAAACCGCCGATGGTTCCCACGGATAGTGTTTAACAAAAAGAACTCCGTTGACGAGATAGCCGCACCAGCCGGGTTGATGCGCCAGCCCGATTTTGGTGGGTCCACAAGCGGCATCTTGTCGCAACAGCAGATAACGCCGACCGAAGTGCCATCGCCGGTCACTCATGTCTGTGTAGGGCCAGAGTACCAATTTGCGATTTGGCAGCAGATCGCGCGGATGCTCGCCCAAGGGAGGTTGCGGCACGATGGCCACGCCGCCAGCCGTCAGGACAGTAAGCGCCCAGAGGGCAAATTGGGCGGGAGCCGCTGCAAGGCGCGTGACCCGGTGAAGAAGCGTCACGCCTGTGCCGGTGGGATCAAGGGTGATTTCGATTTGCTTTTGAACACCGGAGGCTTGCTCAGGCGGGGAAGTCAGCATCACTTTCAACTCGCCCGTTTGCTGCCACGCGACCGGTGAGTTATCCGGGCAATAGGTGATTGCCCGGTCTTCCGGAGCGAGCCAGAGACGGTGGCCTCCGCGACTCTTCCAGACCGGTTCGCCGGTGGTTCCGGTTTGATCCTCGAAAATCTTGAATGGGTTGAAACCGCCCAGTTTCGTGTAAGAAAGAATTCGCGGGCCGACATCGAGCGTGATGATCAACTCCGCCGTGCCGTTGCACAGGCGAAGGTTGTTTGTCCAGCCGTTGAAAGGGACAATATCAATTCCTGCGCCCGGTGTTTTCAAAGATTGATTGGGAATCATATTCCGAGTGACACATGTCTGGTTTCGAGGAAGGCATCGAGCCCTTCGCTTCCCAACTCGCGCCCCCAACCGCTTTGCTTGACGCCGCCAAACGGGCAGTTGCTCGTGGACGGGACGGCGTCGTTCAATCCGATGGTGCCGGCTTCGAGCGCTTCCATCAGCCGGAACGACCGGCTCAGATCTTTCGTGAAAGCATAGGCGCAAAGGCCAAAGGGCGAGGCGTTGGCCCGCTTGATGGCCTCTTCTTCGGTGTCGAACGGACACACCGGGGCGACCGGCGCGAAAGTTTCCTCGCTCATGCATTGCGCCGCGTCGGGAACGTCCGCGAGCACGGCGGGTTCAAGAAACCAGCCTTTGCATTCAAGCCGCTTTCCGCCGCACAACAGCCGCGCGCCGAGACGAGTGGCGTCCTGGATATGTTCCAGGGCTTTGGCCAGGCCTTCTTCGTTGATGAGCGGGCCGATTTGCACGCCGTCTTCAAGCCCGTTGCCGACTTTCAACGCACGCGTTTGCTGGACAAATTTTTCGAGGAACTTCGCGTAGATGGAACGCTGCACGTAGATGCGATTGGCGGCGATGCAGGACTGGCCGGTGTTGCGGAACTTGGTGATCATCGCGCCGGCGACCGCCGCATCCAGATCGGCATCTTCGAAAACCAACACTGGCGCATGGCCGCCCAGTTCCAACGACAATGGTTTGATGCCCGTTGCCGCGCCGCGGATGAGCGTCTGGCCCACTTCGGTGGAACCGGTGAATGTGATTTTGCGGCAAAGGGGATTATCTAGAAATTCCTGCGCAATCTCACTGGCGCGACCAGCGACGAGTTGAAACACGCCTGGGGGCAGTTTCGCCGCTTCGGCGCATTCGGCAAAAGCCACCGCGCACAAGGGCGTGGCGCTCGCCGGTTTCAAGATCACCGGGCAACCGGCGGCCAGCGCAGGCGCAATTTTGCGCACGGCCAGCACCAGCGGGAAGTTCCACGGACTGATCGCACCGACCACGCCCACCGGCGCCTTGATTATGAGATGCCGCTTGCCGTCCACCTGATGCGGCACCATGCGGCCATACGCGCGCCGCGCTTCTTCCGCGAACCAGCGCAGATGATCCACGGACATCGCGACTTCGCCGAGGCTTTGCGCGAGCGGCTTGCCATTTTCCAGAGTGATGGTGCGGGCTATTTCATCACGGCGGCGTTCGAGTTCGTCAGCGATTTTTTTCAAGTACTCGCCGCGCGCCTTGCCGGTGAGCGAACGCCAGCCCTGAAAGGCGGCCTGTGCGGCGGTGATTGCCTGCGCCACGGCGGCGCGTTCCACGGTGCAGACTTCGGCAAATGGTTCGCCAGTAGCTGGATTTGTGACCCGAATGACGCCTTGCGTCTGCACCCATTGGCCGTTGAGATAGAGCGGATGCGACTTCATTGTTTCGGCACTTTTTTCCAATCGTTCAAAAACATCTCGATGCCGATGTCGGTGAGCGGGTGATTGTAAAGTTGTTCAAGGATGTCGTAACTCATCGTGCAAATGTCGCACCCCGCCAATCCCGCCTCCAGCACATGCAATGGATGCCGCACGGCGGCGACGATGATTTCGGTTTTGTATCCGTAGTTGGTGTAGATGGTCTTGATCTGGCGGGCCAGGTCCATGCCGATGTGGCCGATGGTATCAAGCCGGCCAACAAATGGGCTGATGTAAGTGGCCCCGCATTTGGCCGCGAGCAACGCCTGCAACGGAGAAAACGTCACGGTGACATTCGTCTTGATGCCTTCGGAGGAGAGCTGCTTGACGGCCTTCAACCCCTCTTTGGTAATGACAATCTTCACAACCGCGTTCTTGTGAATCTTGGCCAGTTGCCTTCCTTCGGCGACGATTTCGTCAGCCTTGAGACCAATGGTTTCCAGGCTGATCGGGCCATCCACGATCTGGCAGATTTCACGATAAACTTCCTCTGGACGCCGCCCGGTCTTGGAAACATGGGTCGGGTTCGTCGTCACTCCGTCAATGATTCCCCACGAGTAGGCTTCCCTGATTTGCGCGACGTCCGCCGTATCAATAAACAATTTCATGAATTAATTCTTAATGTTTTTTGGTTTTGGAAAATTGGCAAAGTTTTTCGCCGCCCGGCCTTCGAGCACGGCAATCACGTCCTGGCATACCGCCGCCGTGACACGTTGCTGCGCTTCACGGGTGAAGGCGGCGATATGCGGCGTCAGGATTACGTTCTCCATTTCAGCGAGGGGACTGCTGGCCGGCGGTTCCTGCTCGCGCACGTCCAGCGCCGCGCCGGCGAGGCGGTTTTCCTGGAATGCGCGCAGCAAACCCGCTTCGTCCACAACTTCGCCGCGGGCGAGATTCAGGAAGAATGCGCCCGGTTTCATCCGGCAAAACCGGTCGTAGTTGAAGAAGTGTTTCGTTTCCGGCGTGAGCGGCATGTGACACGAAACGAAATCAGCCTGGCTGAACAAAGCATCCAGTTCCAGCAAGGCCGCATGTGTTTCCGTGACCGAGACGGCGTCAGGACTTACATACTTGTCGTGCGCGATTATGTTCATCCCCAAGGCGCGGGCGCGCAAGGCGGTCAAAACACCGATGCGGCCCAGACCGACGACGCCGAGTGTCTTGCCATAGAGTTCTGTCCCCATGAACCGTTGCCGTTCCCAACCGCCGCCCCGCGCATGCCGGTCCGCGGCGGGAAGTTTTCGCGCCAGCGCCAGCATCATCGCGAGGGTGAGTTCCGCCACGGAAATTGAATTTTGATCCGGCGTGCTGACCACGACGATTCCCGCAGCGGTGGCCGCGCTGACGTTGACATTGTCCAAACCGGCGCCCGCCCGGCCAATGACCTCCAATTTTGGGCCTGCCGCAATCAATTCGGCGGACACGCGGGTTTGATTCCGCACGATCAACGCACGGCAGTTGGGAAGCAACGCCTTGAGTTTTTCCTCGGCTTTCCAAAGCCCGGGATCAATCATCACGGCGAACCTGGCTTTCATTTCCTCGACAGCGGGTCCGCCGATGTTTTCTGCAATCAAGATTTCCGGACTCATGGGTTTGTTTTGGCGGACAATTTACGAAATATGCCGCAGTTTGATAAGCCCCAGGACGGCCACGGCAATCACGAGCGCGGTCGCAAGCCCCGCAGCAAATGGCCGCCAACCTGTTTTTTTCATGTCGGCGAATTTTGTCTCCAGGCCGACACCTGCCATGCTCAGGGTAATGAGAAAACTGGCACCCCATTGGGCGGCCTTCGCCACGCTGTAGTCGCGTTCAATGTGCGACACGCCGGCCGCGTGCGGCAGATGCACGGTCAGGTCAGGCAGCCAGCCCAGTGTTTGCAGCAACGCCAGCATCAGGAATCCGAGCACAAATTTTGGGAACAGCGAAAAATAATTGATGCGCCCGCTGTGGCCGCCCTGCTGCTTTTGCGCTTGGTTGCGCGCGTAGATCAGGCCAATCACGAACACCACCGGCGCGAGCAGGCAGACGCGGGACATTTTGACAATGGTGGCCGTTGCTCCCGCGCTTTCGCTGTAGGCAAAGCCGGCGGCAACCACTTGCGGCGTCTGATGGATGGCCAGTCCCGCCCAGATCCCGAAAGCCTGGTCGCTGAGCATCATCAAATGCGCGAGCACCGGCAGGGTAAACATGGCGACCAATCCAAGCAATGTCACCGTCGCCACGCTAAACACCACGTCCCCCTCCTCTGCTTCAATCACCGGCGCAACCGCAACAATTGCCGTGCCCCCGCAGATGGCGGTGCCGACTCCCAGCAAGGTGCCCAGCTTGCTTGACAAGTTAAGCCGGCGGGTTAGAAACCACATCAGCGCCAGCGCCAGGCCGATTTCAAAACAACTCATCGCCATTCCCACGAATCCCAGCCGCAGAATATCGAAAAAGTTCAGCCGTGCGCCGAGGAGGATGATGCCCAGCGGCAGCACTTTCTTGATGGAAATCTTGATGCCCGGCTGAAACTGTTTCGGCAGCACCCGGATATTGCTCAAAACCATTCCAAGGACGATGGCCATCATCACGGGTTCCAGGGGATGCCGGCCTCCCGCAAGAGTGAACGGCCAGAAGGGCAAGGTGCTCAGCCACATTGCAGACAAGGTCAGGCCGAGACACAACGACAAACCCCAAACTGCGGAATGGGTCGTCGCCGGTGACAGTTTCTTGCTGGCCGGCAAAAATGATGTGTCCGGCACACCTTCCATCCAGGCCAGATGTTCCGCCCATGAATATTTTGAATCCGCTTCAGTTGCTGAATTGGGTTCCATGGGGTAATTGATCGGCTTGAAAATTTCGTTGGCTCTGGAGCTTAACGCGGCAACGGTTTCCATTCATGGACTGCCAGCGCGGCCGCTCCCAACGCTCCGCTGTATTCGCCCATGGTGGAACTCACAATCGTCGGCACATCCACACCCGACGTTTCAAGCATTTCCGCGACGCGCGCGCGCAGGGGGATCAATAATGTGTCGCCCAACAAGGTCAGCGGGCCAGCGAGTATGACGCGGGAGGGGTTCAAGGTAAGAACAAGGTGACTTATCGCCCCGCCCAGCATCCCCGCCGCGATCTTGATGATTTCCGTGGTCAAGGTGTCCCGCTGCTGCGCCGCGCGCACAACATCAGCAAAAATCAGAGGCTCGGCTTGGGCCGGGAGCATGGTCTTTTCTTTCGCTTCCCGCGCCCGTTCCAATGCGGCGAGAATGGCGCGGGCAGAGGCGATTTCCTGCAATTCAATGTTTCCGTTGGCTGGCGAGTCGCCACTGGTGAAAAAGCGCGCCCTCGCTCCTGATGGCAGGGAACAGTGCCAGCGGCCAATTTCGCCCGCCTGGTAATGCGCGCCGCGTTGCAGTTGGCCACCGGCCACAATCCCAGCCCCGATGCCGCTGCGAATCCCGATGCAGAGCCAGTCGCTCACTCCGCGTCCCTGGCCAAACCACAACTCGGCGAGCGCCATCGAGCGGATCGTATTTTCGAGGTAAACCGGCACGCCAAATCGTTTGGCCAGCGGCGCGGCCAACGCGACATTATGCCAGCGGTTGATGTATTTGTAATCAACGGCGATGCCCTTGATTGGATCCACCAAGCCGGGAACTCCCACCCCGATGGCCAGCAGGCGTCCTTGATTCTCGGGCAGCACTTCGAGGATGGCCTGCTCGATCTTCTCGATGACCTCGGGCACGGAATCCGTTTTCTTGATATCCTTGTGCGCGTGTTTCAAGGGCTTGTCGGAAAAATCAACCGCCATCGCCATCATGCTACGGGCCTCAAAATCCACGCCGATAAACTGGCCGCCATCGGGATTCAGACGCAGCGCCGTTGGTGGCCGCCCCGCCTCAGGATTTGCCTGTTGTGATTCGGTCAGGAATCCTTCGGCGATCAGGCGTCCGACATAGTTGCCCGCCGTGGAAGGCGCGATTCCCAGATTTCGGGCGAGCGCGATCCGGGAGATGCCAGGATGGACACGCACCCGTTTCAGAATCTCGGCTTCGAGACTCGCCATTTGTTCCAAAGTGAGGGTCATGGAAATTATTTCTTATAAAAAATAATGCGCCTATATTTTTGGGTGTCAATCGCAAAATAGGCCGGTCTGCAAAGGCGATCTATTTCCAAAAACTCTCCAGAAAACGGGTAGCAATCAACCCTATTTCGGCAACCCATGATACTGGCGTAGCGTGAATGGCTGGTTCAAGTACGCAATTGCAGCATGATTCCCACCACAAATTTGCCAATGGATGTTGGCCGGAGGCAGTTCCTCCAGACGAGTGCCGTGCTCGGTTTGAGCGCGGCATTGGGCGCGAATGCGGCGGCTGCAAATGATAAAACCCCGACGGATCCGCCATCAGACGGTAATTCCGGTTCCGGTGAAATACCGCGAAGACCCTTGGGCCGCGCTGGAGTTCAGATTTCCGCGCTCGGTTGCGGCGGCCATCATCTCGGCGACATCAAAGACGTGGATCAGGCGCTGCAGGTTGTCCATGCGGCGCTGGATGCCGGCATCACTTTCTTCGACAACTGCTGGGAATATTACAATGGCGAAACCGAAAACATACTTGGTCGCGGTCTGAAAGGCCGGCGCGACAAAATTTTCCTGATGACCAAGGTCTGCACCCACGGACGCAGCGGTGAACTGGCCATGCGCATGCTGGAACAATCGCTCCGCCGGCTTCAGACAGACCATCTGGATTTGTGGCAGATTCACGGCATTGTATATGACAACGATCCCGATCTGGCTTATGCAAAAGGCGGCGTGCTGGAAGCGTTCGACAAAGCCAAGCAACAGGGTAAAACGCGCTTCGTCGGCTTCACCGGCCACAAGAATCCGGTATTTCATTTGCGCATGCTTGAACTCGGTTATCCCTTCGACAGCGTGCAAATGCCGCTCAATCCTTTCGATGCCAGCTATTTTAGTTTCGAAAAAACAGTCCTGCCCGAAGTCAACCGGCGCGGCATGGCTGCCTTGGGCATGAAAAGCATGGGTGGCACCGCAGATGCGGTGAAGAAAGGCCTTGTCAAAGCCGAGGAACTTTTGCGTTACGCCATGAGCCTGCCGGTGGCAACGACCATCAGCGGAATGGACTCGCTCAAAGTTCTCGAGCAAAACCTGCGCGTGGCGCGCGGCTTTACGCCCATGTCGCAGGCGGAGATGGATGCCTTGCGCGAACGATGCGCCCCCACCGCTGCGGACGGCCGTTTTGAACCTTACAAGGGATCGCTCAAATTCGACAACCCCTTGACCCGCCTGCCGCATGGTTTCCCTTTGGATGATGATCAGAAAGAAGTCAAAGCTATGCTCGAAAAAGGAAACGGTACCTGGGAAACGGTTTAACGACGTGGAGATCAAACATGAACAATCAAGGGAGTGACCAGAATTCAAATTCCGCGCTCATTCCCAATCCACAACGCCGGCGTTTTATGCAGACAAGTCTCGCCGGCGCGGGAGCCATTTTGGCCGCATCGGTCCTGCGCAGTCCCGCCGCCGCAGCGCTTGCTCCCTTGGAAATGACGAATACCGGACCCGGCAATGTTCCGCGCAAACCATTGGGCAGTACCGGCGTGCAACTCTCCATCTTCGGCATCGGCGGCTAT
>JAQGPB010000639.1 GCA_028293265.1 Pedosphaera sp.
GCTGGTGCGCAAATCGGGGACGAGGCTGTTGTCCTGTTTCAAATTCACCGCAGTGCCGGCGAGATTGAATCCCTGCCGCACCCAATAGCTAAACGGCCCGCCGGTGAAGTTGGGATTGTCCACCACCGTGTCGAAGCCGGTCGCGGTGTTGCCTTTCACGTCGTGATCGCCAGACGCGTAAAAAATCGAACTCTTGTAACGAATCCAATCCCGGTCGTAGGAAAGTTCCAGCGCGGCCATCTGCGCATTGATGTCCACCGCATGGCCGGCCAGGTTGTTGAAATCGTCATGCCCGACCACTTCATAAAACTGATGGCTCACATTGAACCGCCCTATGTGTCCATCGCCTGCCCAACCCAGATAATAGGCTTGCAAGCTGTGCGGGCGCACAGTGCCCAGCGGCTCGGGCCGCACCAGAAATCCGTTCTCGTCGTAAAGAGTGTGGCCGTCATCAAGATTGGCCAGAAAGCTGACCTGCGCCGTGTAACCGTGCCAGAGAAAATCCTGCCGATAAAGATTCGCCAAGATCACCCGCTGGTCGCGCGAGTTGAACGTATTGAGTTCAGAATCAGTGTCCTTCTCCCGCATGTCGAACGCCGCGACATTGTATTGATAACGGTTGTTGTCAATATTGCCGAAGATTCGCCAGGCTGTGTTGATGTCGTTGAACAAAAACCCTCGAAAATCCTGGTTAAACACCTGATTGCCGATGCGCGTGGCAATGAAATCGTAATTCTCCGAAAGGTCGCCCAGATGCAGCTCGAAAAATGCCTCTTGGAGCGGCGAGAAGAATTCCTTGGTTCGTGTCGTATGTTGATAGCCAAACAAGTTCTCGGGCCCGGTCGTCAACTGGCCGTTCAAAAAATTGCCCACGTCGCCGGGATTGTTGATGCCGCCATTGTTGGGCGGTGGAAAGTTTTGGTTGGCCACGCCGCGCGGGTCGGGACCGACGACACCCGTCTCGCGAGACTGCAAGTAATTGATGTTATAAACCGGTTGTATATGCACCGCCCAATGCACCGGCTGAAAGACCGTTTCACCTTTGAACAAATCCAGGGCGAAGGAGAAATTGTTGACGACCGATATTTGCTCGCTTTGCCCGAAAAATTCCGCCGAGCCGGGCCGCGCGGAACTGATGCCGCTCGGAGTCGGAACGCGCTTGCCCTCGAAATCCGTCTCCGATCCCACGGTGAGGTCGAGAAAAATATCCTGGCCGATGATCGGCGCGTCGCCCTTGAGCAGGCTTTGTTTGTAGGGATGCCAGAGCATCGTGACGGGGGATTCGTAGGGCGTTTCCGTGCTGCCGCTGGTGTAACGATGCCAAGGCACAAAACCGATCCGCCAACGGTCCGGCTCCGGCACGCTGTTCGGCGGATAACCGATGCCCTGCCGGCTGAGCGGGTAATCCGGGTATTCATATTTGAACTGGATCGGCTGGTTGCGGCGGGCATTTTTGCGCGGCAGTTTCAACTTGTCGTCCAGCGGTTCCGAACCGTATGCCGGGGCATTGGTCGGCGGAACGAGTTCCATTTCTTTGCGGAAGACATTGGTCCGGGGCAGTTCCAAACCCGGCCCGATGGGCTCGCCGTTGTATTCGGAAAACAATTTGAATTCATTGGTGAAAAAGGGCCGATGCTCCGGCACCGAAATGTACGCCGCGCCGGGGTCGGGATTGAATTGGGCTGGCGGCAGCGGTTGGGCATGGTTCGTCATGCGAACGAGGCGCAACGTCATTTCTGGTTCGGTGAAAAGATTCGTCCGAAATGGCGGCACGCCCGTATCGGGGTTGAATTCCGCCGGCGATTGGGGAGGTTCGCCCAAGGTGATGGTCTGATATGGCTTCAATGCATTGGGATCGGGCTTCGTTTCGGTGGTGGACGTTTGCTCGGCGCCTAGGATTGCTTGGGCTGGGCCAAGGGTTGCAATTAAAAGGAAGGGAAAAATCAATCCCGGCAAGCCACCCCCTGAAATTTGGTGTTGCAAGTATGCACCCGCAATGCCGGACAGAGATTTCACGTAACCTTGTTATCGCCAAGAGCCATGAGGACTGGCAAGAACCAAGTTTTCCGTTCGATTTTTGCTGGGCCGGTGGTGGGGAAAACTTGCATCTTCGCAATTCCCGCCGATAGTTCACCAATGAAAACTGTCGCCATCATCGGCGCTTCCAGCGACCGCGCGAAATTCGGAAACAAAGCTGTCCGCGCCTTTCTGCAACAGGGCTACACCGTCTTTCCGGTGAATCCGAAAGAAGCCGAAATCGAAGGCTTGCCGGCATTCAAAAGCATCCGGGACGTGCCGGTGCGGCCTGACATGATCAGCGTCTATCTGCCGCCGCCAGTGTTGCTGAAAGTGCTTCCCGACATTGCGGCCAAAGGTTGCGGGGAGCTTTGGCTCAATCCCGGCACGGAATCTGACGAGGTGCTGGCCGAGGCGGAACGGCTTCGCTTGAACGTCATCCAGGCGTGCAGCATCGTCGGCGTGGGTGTTTCACCGGCGGGGTTGTGATCGAGTTTAAAGTTTTCATTTTTGCTACCCACGCGCGGAAAACCGCCTATATTGTCCGCCTGAATGTCAGCCATTGAATCAAACGAAGAGGTGCAAAGGGCCGCCGCCTGGGTGTCCACTTTGCGAAAGGAAATTGGCCACGTCATCGTGGGCCAGGAATATTTGGTGGACCGCCTGCTGGTTGGATTGCTGGCCAACGGCCATGTGCTGTTGGAAGGAGTGCCGGGTCTCGCCAAGACCTTGTCCGTGCGCACGCTTGCGTCCGCCATCCACGCCCAGTTCCATCGCATCCAGTTCACGCCCGATCTTTTGCCCGCCGACATCATCGGCACGCTGATTTACAATCCGCAGGACGGAAAATATCACGCGACCAAGGGGCCGGTCTTCGCAAACCTGGTGCTGGCAGACGAAATCAACCGCGCGCCCGCCAAGGTCCAGTCGGCCTTGCTCGAAGCCATGCAAGAACGCCAGGTGACGCTCGGTGGCGAAACCATGCCGTTGCCGTCGCCCTTCCTCGTGCTCGCCACG
>JAQGPB010000006.1 GCA_028293265.1 Pedosphaera sp.
GCGGATTGCGGATTGCGGATTGCGGATTGGGGGAAGGCGGGTGCGACTTTCAACGTCGAACGGAGCGGATCGGGTGAAATGGCGCGCGGTGTTCTCAACCTGAAACTTGGGGCACGGAGATCTCCTAACGTCCATGGGAATGACGGAGCAGCGACTGCGACGGCTGGCGATTCAAATAATTCCCGGAATGAGCCAGTCACTGTGCGGCTGGGTTCATTGCGGTGGCTCAAAGAATCCGGGGTGGATTTGATGGCGGGAATGACCTTCGAGGAAAAATGGTCGGCGCAGGGAGCGACATTGCTGGGAGTCGCTGCCGGCAAGAAATTGCTCGGCGTGCTGGCAGTGAAGGACACGCTTAAGCCGGACTCCGCAGAGGTGGTGCGACAGTTGCAGCGCGACGGCTTGAAAACTTATCTGGTCACGGGAGACAATTCGCGGACCGCGCGGGTCATCGCGGAACAGGCGGGAATTCCGGCCGAAAATGTTTTTGCGGAAGTGCGGCCCGAGCAAAAGGCGCAGTTTATCCAAGACTTGCGGAAGGCGGGCGAGCGCGTGGCGTTCGTGGGCGACGGCATCAATGACGCGCCAGCGTTGGAGGCGGCGGATCTGGGGATCGCGGTGAGCCGGGCAAGCGACGTGGCGCGGGCGGCGGCGGATATTATCTTGTTGCGGTCGGAAATCCAGGCGGTGCCGGAAGCACTCGGGCTGGCGCGGGCGGCGTTGCGAACCATCAAACAGAATTTATTCTGGGCGTTTTTTTACAATGCCGCCGGGATTCCGCTGGCCGCGCTCGGATTTATGAGCCCGCTGTTATGCGCGCTGGCCATGGGGATGTCAGACCTGGTGGTGATCGGCAACGCGCTGCGGTTGCTGCGGTGGAAATTCAAGGGCCGATGAGATGATTTACATCCGAATCAAAAAGACCTGGCCCGATTGCATGTAAAGCGGAAGGAAGCCGGCGGCGGCGGGCGTTTTGAGAAAATGATTCAACGCTACCCGCGCGCCGATCAGCAGCGGGGTGTGACCGGGATCTTCCACGATCATGATGCCGCCCTTCACTATCAATGGCGCCACTTTTTGCATGGCCGCCAGCACTGCTTCGTATAGATCAACGTCAATATTCGCCACGCAAATGCCCTTGATGGTGGACGGCAAGGCGTCATCAATCACATTGCTCTTGGCCACGACCACCCGGGGGCCGCTTTCGGGCCTTTCATATTTGCGCAACCGCTTTTCGACTTCCGCCTTGCCTTCGGTCTGGTGCGTGCCGGCCCAGTAGGCGTCGGCGCTGCTTTTGGCCTGGGAATATTCAAACCCTTCAAACACATCCAGAAAATAGCAGTTCCGGCGCAGCCCGATTTCGCGCATGTAACGCAGCGCCGCACAGCCGCTGCTCCCGCGAAAACAGCCGATCTCAAGATAATCCCCTTCCAAGCGGGCGGTCACGTCAATCGCCTGGATCAGGTTGATGAAGTCGTGCGGACCAAAATCCCACTTGGCAAATCCGGCTGCGCGCTGCTCGACATATTCCGCTTCCAGAACTTTGCGGGCGATGTTGTTGTCGTGAACATAGAGCGAAGGCGTCGCATCATAGACCGGGATGAAGGTGCCGCCGCGAGAAATGATCTGTTCAATGAAAGGAGCGCCGGTCTCGTCCGAATCGCAGGCGTAGAGGAAGACCGAGTTTTGAAAATCGCGGGTTTCAAATTCCTTGACGGACAATTTTCGGCAATCCAGGCACGGCACGCCCGGAACCACGAGGTCTTGATCCAGCAGAACGATCAAGGATTTTTTCGGAAATTTCCAAACCGCCTCTTTGATGGCGAACTGCACGTTCTCCAGATTAATCTTCGAAGGAAAAAGTACTTGTGCGGGAGTTTCCGGCACCGGAGCCGACTCGCTCACGGGAGCAGGAGCGGGCGGCAGCGGACGGTATTTTACCGGCGCAGTTGGCAGGGTGAGATAATCGGTTTTCATAAAATTTGGCAGGTCAAGGGTTCGGTTCATATTTGTAAACGCTTAGGCGGCCAAAGCGGGTTCAACGATTTCGCCGTAGTCGGGCTGGATGTCGTTGGCGACCCAGTCCAAGACTTGGCGGATGCGTTTTTCAATGGTGTGAAAAGCGGCAATTTTGGCCTTGGCGCGGACGGCAAGCTGGCGCGCCCATTCGGGTTCCTGCTGCAAATGCCGGATATGCGCCGCCAGTTCCGCCGGCCGATCGCGTCGAAAATAGAGAATCTCCTCACCCTCGATGAAAAGAGCGCGATTGCGCGGACGCCCGGGAATGTCCCAGGAAATCAATGGACAGCCGGCCGCCATGGCTTCGATTACGCGGCTGGAAAATGCCTTGAGGTGACTGGGAAGATTGACCTGCGCGCAAGCTTGCGGCAGCCCGGCCATCCAGCAATCAAAAATTTCCCGGCGAAGCGGACGCCACGCGGCCAGGTAAGCTTCAAGATTTTGGCTGGTCACGGGTGCGGGCGACAAGAGCAACTCCGTGGAAGTTTGCTGAAATTTATCGAACTTTTGCGGCAGTGGCGTGGCGTCCTCGGGAGCCGGTGGGCGCACGAGCAAATTGCGAAGGTCTTCGCGCTGCATCCAGCTCGCCCGCTCACCATAGACCGCGCCATGGAACACGGCGGGCACTTTTGCATTGCCGCCAGCGCGCGGCGCGATGACGCGGGCGGGGACGGCTCCGGGCCACCAGAGGGCCTGGGCGACACCTTCCGCGTTGATCCAATCGGCGTCGTGTTCATCCAAGGTGAGCACATGCGTCATGGCGCGCATCTGATGTTCGACATACGCCCGGCGGGCTTTGAAAGGCGGGTGGGCCGCGCATTCCTCGGGAGTGTATTCCAATGATTCAACGATGAATCCAATTCTTACGGGCGCAAGCGTGCGCAGCCAGTCGAGGAAATCATCCTCGAAATGGCTGTGCACCAGGGTTACCCAAATTTGATCAAACGTTTGCCCGGCCAACAGGTTTTTGGCGCGGCTCAACCAGGAAGCGGGCGCGGAGGAGGGATGATCCCACAACGCCGGCAAAGTCACGACCTCGACTCCGTTGGCGCGAAAGCCTTCTTCCAAGCCAAGCTGGGCCGCGTAGGTCATGCTGCGCGCCTGCTGCCAGCGCAGGAATTCGAGCGGGATGAAAAGAACCTTCAGCCCCTGTCCGGGACTGGATTGGAGCGGGGATTCAACGAAGTTCATGTTGGAGTGACTTGGGAGTTTCATGAACCACTTGGGCGCAAGCCCCGGCCCAGACGGTCATGAGGTCCGCCAGATAATTGAAGAAAGCGCCCTGCGCGTGCTGGCTCAATTCGCGCCGGAGATGCTGGGCAAGCTGCGCGTAACTGCTGAGATAGGTGTCGCCGGTCAGACGGGCGGAACGGCAGGCGGCAATCAATGTTTCATTGAGTTCCATACCGGGCAATTCGTCGCGCAGGTCTTTGCAAAGATTGTGTTCGTTGCGATTTTGCTGCACCACCGGCTTGCCGAAACGCACGGCGCCACCCATGTGGTCAATGACGGTCCGCAGCAGCCAGGACATCCAGATGTCGCAGTAGCGGCAGATTTTCAAACCGGAAAATTCATAACCCATCACGACCATGAACGCCGCCGGGGCGGCGGAGCGGTGCAGGGCGGTGTTTTGGGTGTTGATCGGGCACCAGACGCCGGGCGCCAGCGTTAGATAATCATGGCTCAGCGGCAGCCTTGTCTCGACGGGAAAATAAATGCGCGTAAGGGCGTCAATGTCCGGATCGCCAGTCCAGAGACCGGCATTCACCACCGGGCGGCAGATGCGTTCGTGGTAAGTAGTTTGATCGGGTTTCCAGCGTTGTTGCAAGGGAAAGCCCCGAGGATACACCACGCCAAAATTAGTTTGCATCATGCCGATGCAGTTGAACCAGCCGGAAGCCGTCGTGATTTCGTTCTGGGAAGCGTTCACACCCAGGCCGCGAACGTGTTCGCCGATGAAGTCGCTGCCGGGGATCAGGAAATTGTCGTCATCAATGGTGATGATATGGTCATGGCCTTCCTCCAGCGCATAGAGCAACCCGACGTTGCGGCGTTGGTGGGAATTCCACGGCAAAATACGGTTCAACTCCGGGAAGCGCTGGAGATAATCCAACTGCTTCTCCACATCGAGGCAGGTCCATTTGAAGCCAAGCTCCCGCGCAAGACTCGTGCAAAGTTCGGACGTCGCGGCGGGCGTTTTCTTGTCGCCAACGACGATGAACTCCACCTCTTCATGGCCGTAATGCCGGGCATTCTCGGCATAATCGCGAAGCAGCACCGGCACATGAATGGTGGTGGTGAGAATGGCTGTGCTCATGTCGTCAAGATGGGCATGGAAGCCCCAAGGAAGCATTTTTCATGTTTATGATTCGTGCCAAGGAGGTTTAGCAATCAACATGCCACGGGCTGTGTGGGCGCGAAATTGGCAAAAAGCCTAATGAAAACACCCAAATCCATCGTCAGGGCTCGCCTGACCTAGGCAAAAATGAACTGGTAAACTTCTTGCCCGGCGAAAATTACCCCATGGCGGCATCGGGCTGGCCCCGGCAGAACCAACCCATCGGTTCACCGCCGGCTGGCCCCAATCCGCAGACCCCTGGGAATCAGCAAGCGATCAAGAAAATCGAAGGACATCTGCACGAAAAACGCCAGCACCGCCGCCGGAATCGCCCCTTCCAGGATCGTGGCATGGTCGTTGAGGTTCAACCCGCTGATGATCGGCTCGCCCAGCCCGCCCGCGCCAATCAGCGCCGCCAAGGTGGCCGTGCCCACGCTGATGACTGCGCTGGTTTTGATGCCGGCGAGAATGGACCGCGATGCCATCGGAAGAAAAATACGGATCAATTGCGCGCGCGGCTCCAGCCCGAGCGCCGCCGCCGACTCGCGCAACGGCACCGCAATGTCCTGCAGCCCCGTCGCCGTATTTCGCACAATGGGGAGCAGTCCATAGAGCACCAGCGCGATGATGGCCGTGACCGGACTGATGCCCAGAACGGGAATCGAGACCAGCAGCGCCAGCAGCGCGAGCGAAGGAATGGTTTGCACGAGGCCGGTCGTTCCCAGGATTAGCTGGCTCACCAAACCCGGACGGCTGGCCCAAATTCCCAGCGGAATCCCAATCAGTATGGAGAAGAACAGCGACAAACCCACCAAAAGCAAATGGCGCGCGGTCCAGTGTGCGATGTTGGAGGCAAGCGAAGCCTTTTTTTCCCGAGCGGCATCCTCGAAATACAACGAAGCCGCCCGGGAATAAACATTGGTCAGTACCGCCCACGCGATCAATTGAATCACGCGCGCATTGCTCAAGGTCCCTTCCATCCGGCGCAGCGCCGCCGGCACCTGCGGGTCTGCATCCAGCCGATACAGGAACACCGCACGGTATTGCGGAAAAAAACCAAGGTCATCCTGTAGCACCACCAGGTTGTCCTCGGCGATTTTGGCATCCGTGGAATAAGCATCCTTTAGATCAATGGTGCCGTTGGCCAGCGCAACATACCCCAACGCATGATCAATTCCGCGAACGTCCCGCATCCTCAAATCATACCGCTCAACCAACGGGTTCCAGCCATCTTTTCGCCGCAGAAATTCATGCGTCACTCCCGCCACCAACCCGGGGTGCTTTCTCAAATCGCTGATTTTGGTGATGCCCAATCGGCGCGCCCGCTCCCGCCGCATGACCAACGCATAAGTATTATCGAAGCCCAGCTCGCCGGTCATGCCCACCCCGTACCGGGACAGTTCCTTTCGCATTTCCTCCAGACTCACTGGCGCGCGGATCTTCAAAATCTCCTCGCTGATGGTGCCGGTGTATTCGGGATAGGTCGTGATGGCGCCTTGCGTGAGCGCTTCCCAGAGAATGATGGTGCCGCCCATGCCTTGACGGTGTTCGGCTGGCAACCCAGCCTCCTCCAAGACACGTTTCGCAATCTCTCCCAACACATACGACTCCGTGAACTTTTTTGATCCAATCACCACCGGTTGTGGCGCGCCCGTCGCCGACAGGGCAATGAGAATTGCGCCCATGATTGCCGCCAGCAATTTCATGAAAGCACCAGCCTCCTTTGGGCGTTGATGAACTCGGACACAAAGCCGTCCACCGGATGGTCCCGCAAGTCAGCAAAGGTGCCTGCCTGCACAATGCTCCCTTGCCGGAGCAGCATGAGCTTGTCTCCCAGATACGCGGCTTCCGCCATGCTATGAGTCACGAACACAACGGTTTGGTTAAGATGCTGGAAAACCGCCTTCAATTCGGTCTGCAGGCTTGCCCGGACCATCGGATCAAGCGCTGCCAGGGGTTCGTCCAGCAGGAGCACATCCGGTTTCAACATGAGCGCGCGGATCAAACTCACCCGCTGCCGCTGTCCCCCGGAGAGTTCCACCGGATACCGCGAGAGGGAGTCCTGCGGCAACCGCGCCAACTCAGACAGCTCCACGAGTCGCGCCTGCATCTCCTCCCGCGGCCGGCCCAGATGCGCCGGCAGCAGCAGGATGTTTTGCCGCGCCGTCAAATGCGGAAACAACCCTCCCTCCTGGATCACGTAACCCATCCGACGCCGCAATT
>JAQGPB010000014.1 GCA_028293265.1 Pedosphaera sp.
CCTAACCCGGCAGTATGATACGATGTCACCCGTTGGAGGCAGCTCTTTGAAAACGGGGCGGTGAGGGGGTGGAGACGGCGGGGAAAATCCCGCCAACCAGCAGATTCCACCAATAAAAACAGGCCAACCATCGCCTAGGCCCGGCTCCGCCCGCATTCGCCCGCCTCCTGGGAGAAAAACGTGAAAAACCGCGCCGCCCGGCCCCTCCCGTCCTCACCCTCAACCCTCAACCATTTGAACCCTCAACCATTTCGGCGCGGAGTTTCTCACCAAATCTCGCTAAATTTGAGCCCGCGCCCGCCCCAAACACCACCACCCGCCAACCTCACCATCACCTCGATCCACAAACTGGTCCGCGCCCTTGGACTTCCCCGGTCATTCCCCTTGACCTCGGCGTGTCAAAACGATTTACTAAATCCCGATCACAGACCTAGAACTGCCACACACAGAAAGAAACAGACCATGCAAAAGAAAAAGTCGAATCTCCCCCTGTCATCCGCCGGATTGAACCGCCGTAATTTCATCCGCCGCACCACGCTCGCCGCCGGTGCCGCGGCCATGTATTTCCCTTACGTCGGCCGCGTCTTGGGCGCCAATGACCGCATCAACATTGGCTGCATCGGCGTCGGCGGCAAAGGCGACCAGGACAGCCATGACGCCGCCGTGAACGGCGGCACTATCGTGGCCATCTGCGACGTGGACAAAAGAATCCTCGCGGCAAAGAAAGAGCAGTTCGACCGGAATTTCCCCGGCAAATTCACCGACATGAAACAGTTCCAGGATTACCGCGAACTGCTCGACAAGGTCGGCAAGGACATTGACGCTGTTACCGTTTCCACACCCGACCATCATCACGGCGTCGCGGCCATCCGCGCCATGAAGATGGGCAAGCACGCCTTCTGCCAGAAGCCGCTCGTGCAGACCGTCTATGAAGCCCGCGCCGTCCGCGCCCTCGCCAAGGAAAAAAATCTCGCCACCCAGATGGGCAACCAGGGCAGCGCCGAAGATGGCTTGCGCCGCGCCGTGGAAGTCATTCAGGCCGGCATCATCGGCAACCCGCTGGAATTGCATGTGTGGTCCAACCGTCCCATCTGGCCGCAGGGCGTTGACCGCCCCATGGGTGACGATCCGGTGCCCGAAAATTTGGATTGGGATATCTGGCTCGGTCCGGCCAAGCAGCGGCCGTACAAAAACCAGTATGATGCCAGCGTCCTGAAGAACTGTCCCACCTTCGCCGGCCCGCACGTTTATCACCAGGCCAACTGGCGGGGATGGATGGATTTTGGCACCGGAGCGCTGGGCGACATGGCCTGCCATACGGTCAACATGCCCTTCCGTGGCTGCAAACTCGGTTACCCGAACGTCGTGGAATTGGAAATCGCCTCGCGCTATTATTCCGAATCCTATCCCAAGACCGCCCGCATCCGTTATGAATTCCCCGAACGCGACGGCCTGCCGCCAATGAAGTTCTGGTGGTATGACGGCAACCCCCGCGACCCCGTTCTCGGCCCGCTCCGTCCGCCGATTGATGCCGTGCGTGAAATCATCAACACCATCGAAAAATTGCCCGGCAGCGGCGCGTTGATCATCGGCGAGAAGGGCAAGCTGTACTCCGATGACGATTACGGCACGCGCTTCTTCCTCTGCATGAAGGGCGAGGATACTTACAAGCCCGGCAACCAGCACGAAGCCGCCAAGGCTGTGCCCCAGACGCTGGACCGCATCGGCGGCGGCACCACGCGCCACATGAAGGAATGGTTCGATATGATGAAGACCGGCAAACCGGCTTATTCAAACTTCGAAATCGCCGGCTATCTCGCCGAAGTCATCCTCCTCGGCTGCGTCGCATTGCGCGCCGGCGAAGGCAAGCGGATGGAATGGGACGGCCCGAACATGAAGTCGCCGAACCTTCCCGAAGTCGCCCAGTTCGTCAAACGCGAAAACCGCGCCGGCTGGGAAGCCTGATCCGGCAGCTAGAATTCACCCCGCCAAAGGGCGCGAGAACAAATGTTCTCGCGCCCTTTGTTTTGCTGGTTTCAGGGCGGCGAAATACGCATCCGCGCACTTTCAAATCACCTTCAGCCCCATGGGGGATTGGCCCCGGTTGACCGTGGGGTGTAGGGCCTTTATTTTATGAGAAGCCATTGGTTTAATTTCGTCATCTGTATAACCAGCAGTTCTCATGAAGCAGGGTCATCCAGTCGCGCCGGATGGGGCGACACGAAAAAATTCCCCGAAACCGCGCCGGCGGCATCGGTGGTTGCGGAGGCTTGGTTTTGTTCTTTTAATTCTGATGGTTGTCCTGGGGATTGGTCGCGCCATTATGCCGTGGACAGTCCGGGATTACGTCAACCGGACACTTGATAAAAATCCACTTTATGCCGGCCGAATCGGCGATGTTCAGATTCACCTTTGGCGGGGCGCTTACTCAATTCAGGACATCAGCCTTAGCAAGACCACCGGCAACATCCCCGTCCCCCTCTTCGCGGCCAAGCGCGTGGATTTCGCCATTCAATGGAACGCCTTGCTGCATCGCAAAGTTGTGGGGCGCGTGGTGATGGAGCAACCCGAATTGAATTTCGTGGATGCTCCGGCCGAAGGTGAAGCGCAATCCGGCGCGGGTGGTCCGTGGTTGCAAATGATCCGCGACTTGTTCCCGTTCCAGATCAACAGTTGTGTCATGCACAATGGCTCGGTCCATTTCCGAACCTACAAGGCGCAGAAGCCGGTGGACGTTTACCTGTCACAACTTGAGGCCACCATTGACAATCTCAGCAACATCCGAGGTGAAACCAAACCAATGGTGGCCACCGTCCAGGCGACGGCCTTGGTCATGGATCAGGCCAAGCTCGAACTCAACATGACCTTGGACCCTTCCTCCTATCGCCCCACGTTTCACCTGGCGCTTCGGCTCCTGGGTCTCGATGTCACCAAAATCAACGACCTCGCCCTCACGTATGGCAAGTTCGATTTCAAGCGCGGCTGGTTTGATCTGGTGATTGAAGCTGACTCCAAGGAAGGCCAGATCACCGGTTATGTCAAACCACTATTCCGCAACTTGAAGGTCTTCAGCCTCAAACAGGACATTAAGGAGGACAATGTATTGAAATTTTTCTGGCAGGCTCTGGTCGGCGGTGCCACCACCGTTTTGAAGAACTATTCCCGCGACCAGTTTGGAACCTTGGTCCCCTTCAGCGGCGACGCCTCCGGAGCCACGAACACGGACATCCTTGCCACCCTCGGCAACCTCCTGCGCAATGCATTCGTCCGCGCCTACCTGCCCCGGCTGGAAAGTGGCCAGACCGAAATCGAGGGCCTCAAGTTCGACGCCCCCGATCTCACCACCCCGGATTCCGAATGACCTGACCACCATTTGCATTCAACCCTATGAACATCAAACCAAAGTCCATTCAAATGATTGCCATCCAGATGCTGATAGTATTGCTTCTTGCTGCCGCCTTGAGCGCGATAACCGGCTGCGGCAGCAAAACCGCCCAGAAAAAGAATAGCGACTTCTTCACGTCCGGCAGTCGTGAGGCGGACCAGCGGGCCAGCCAAAGGATGGCCAAGGATGAGCAACTTGCCGGCTCCGGGGAAGGGGCCGCCGAAAAGGGTGTCAACTCGGCCAAGCCCGCTGCGGATTGGGCGTCCCATGGTGCGACGAACAAAGCCGCCCAGGCTGAGGGTAAACTGGCGCTGTTCGACCGGCTCGGCGCCGAGGCGGGCATCTCGAACATCGTGGCGGACTTCACGCCACGCGTGCTGCAAGATCCTCGGGTCAATTGGGAACGCAAAGGCGTGAAACGCGGTGGCCTCTCATTTCATCGCGATCAGTCCGTCACCTGGCAGGCCACGCCCCAAAACATCGCCCAACTCCAAAAACACCTCGTCCAGTTTCTGGAATTGGCGGCCGGTGGGCCGGCGCATTACGAGGGCAAGGACATTAAATCCGCCCACGCTGGCATGCACATCGGCAACCCGGAGTTTGACGCCGCGCTCGGTGACCTCAAGGCGTCGTTGGACCGGCTTCAAATCCCCAACCGGGAACAAAAGGAACTCCTCGCCATCATCGAGAGTACCCGCCCGGAAATCGTCACCGAGCGGTAGCACCCGGCGGGCATTTCTGTGCGCGCTATCATGCGCTTGCTGTATACCGCCGGCCCAACTACTCTTCATCCGTCATCAGGGCTTGTTGCGAGCTGAAAACTAATGTCATCCTTGGAGTCAGGCAGGTGGCGGCGCAAAAGCGACAGAGGACTGCCGCATTCCAAGGCGCCCCGCGACGCTCCCTCAACTCGGAACGCGAAACTCGGAACCCGGAACCGATTCCCCGCATGAAGCACATCGTTTTCCATGCCTTGGCGGATGCCGCCCGCAGCGGCGAGCCAGTGGCGCTCGCACTCATCTCGGGCGTCAAAGGATCCAGCCCGCAGAAGGTCGGGGCGAAGGCGCTCTTTTATCCCGATGGCCGCATTCATGGCACGCTTGGCGGCGGCTGCCTGGAAGCCGAAATTCAGCAACGCGCCATCCAATCATTGCGCATCGGCCAGCCGGCTGCGTTCGATCTGCTGCTTGACCACGATTTCGGGTGGGACGATGGTCTGATTTGCGGCGGCAAAGTGCTCGGCCTCATTCTGCCCAACGCCGCCGCCATCGGTCCCGATTTCTGGACCAAACTCGGCCAGCGCAAGACCACGCTCGAATGGGGTGTAACGAAAGATTTTCTTATTTCCCCAATCCCCTCAACCCTCAACCTTCAACCTTCAACCACCACCTGGCTTTACACGGAAATCATCACCCCGCCCTGCAATCTGTGGATCGCCGGCGCCGGCCACATCGCCCAGGCCGTGGCCCCGCTTGCCGCGCAGCTCGATTTTCAAGTCACCGTTTTTGACGACCGTCCGGCGCTCGCCAACCATCATTATTTTCCGCAGGAAATTGCGCTGCAGGTAGATGTCTGGGAAAAGCTTGCAGCACAGCCGTTGCCGGCCACGGCGTCGTTCGCGCTCATCGTGACGCGGGGTCATCGCCACGATGCGCTGGTACTGAAGGATTGGATTCACAAACCGTTTCTGTTTCTTGGCATGATCGGCAGCGCGCGCAAGGCCCGCACCATCTTCGACCATTTTCGCGACGAACAAATCGCCACGCCGGAACAAATCGCCCGGGTCGCCTGTCCTGTCGGCATCAAGATCAAATCGCAGAGCGTGCAGGAAATCGCCGTGAGCATCATGGCCCAATTCATCGAGAAACGCGCCGAGTTGGTGCACGAAAAAGCCGGTTCGCCTGCAGCTCAGCGAGAATTGGTTTGAGGTTCTGCCAGACCGAGAAACTACTTTGCCGATGCAAGGGAAAAAGCAGCATAGGGCCGCCGCATTCCAAGACCTGACGGAGGCTTTGAAGTGCTGCTCCACCGCTGTGCAGGTTTCCCAAGCCGAGAATCGCCAAATTTTCGGACAGAGAGTGACTCATAATGTCTTGCAGGGTTGGACAGTGTCTCAAAACGGGCGGGTTTTTGGCAGTGATGCCCAATAATTGGGCCTTGCAGGGGTGTCGAAAGGGGCTTGGCATAGTCCATGCAAGTGGCTGTGGTGAGCTTCAAGCTCGACCAAAGCCAAACCTCAAAAACTTAGAAACCAAACCAAAACAAAACTGCCATGAATCAACCAATCCAAATCCCAGCATGGAAGGCGCTGAGCCTGTTTGTCGGCGTCCTGGCACTCGGCCTCGCCGTGCAGCCGATGGAAGCCTCCGCGCAAGCGCCCGGAGTGAAGCTGCTCGCCACCGACCCTTCGGCCCTGGCTGGCACATCGAGCGGTACGTTCACGTTGATCCGCTACGGCGACACCAACCTCTCGCTCACGGTCAATCTGAACATCGCCGGCACCGCCTCAAACGGCGTTGACTACGCGGCCGTTGACAGCTCGTTGACCCTCGATCCCGGCGTGCTCGCGTTGGATGTCCTGGTGCAGCCATCCGTCAATCCGGCAAATCGCGGCAACAAAACCGTGGTCCTGACCGTCCAGTCGAACGCAGCCTACACGGTTTATGGGACGCCAAGCGCCACGGTCAAAATTGTTGATGACCTTTATGACGTTCCGCCGCCGACGGTCACGATAACAAGTCCCGGAGATGGCAGCGTGTTCACCAGACCCACGGCCATCACGTTGACTGCGGATGTGAGCGATCCCAATCTTCCCATCCAAGGCGTAAGTTTCTATGCGAATGACAACTTCCTTGGCCGCGTCACGAACAGCCCTTATACGCTGGTATGGACCAACGCCCATGCTGGAAAATACGCGATATTTTCACGGGCGACGGATACATTTGGCAAATCGGCGGTCTCCTCACCCGTTGACATCACGGTGTCGGATGTTCCCGTGGTGACCCTGTCCCCTGTTGACGGCAGCACAGTGGTGATTCTAGGCCAGCAGATCGGGCTTCAGGCTCAGGTGGGCGACCCGAACGAGACGATCAAAAGCGTTAGTTTCTACGTGGGCGGCACATTGG
>JAQGPB010000070.1 GCA_028293265.1 Pedosphaera sp.
GCTCCCGCTCGCTGGCGCAACGATTGCTGGATGACGGCCATCTCGGCCAGGTGCTGAGCGCAGACGGCTTGTTCGTCCTGGGCCACACCAAACGCGACACGCTGGAAATTCCGCCCCCCTGGCAGGAGATCAAAATGCTCAAGCACGGCGACAGTGTGATGCGGGTGATGAAGAAGAAGACCGACGGCCAAATAACCGCGGAATAACCAGATTCAAAACGCCAAGCCGGCAATCCAGCCTCTACGATTTGAGCTTGGGTTTTCTTTGGATAATTCATTCCGCTCCTTTGCGATAACAGGCAAACGTGGCGGCAGCCGCTCCAAAACATATTATCCCCGCTCCCCACAGCAGATTGGTGGCTTCGTGGAATTTCGCGGGCGAACCGGCGCGCGTGACGGCTTCAGCCACATCATGCCGTCGCCAAAATGTATGGTAAGTGGCCGTCCCGGTCAGTTCATTCCTCATCGCGTTATAAGCAAGAATTCCGGCGCATAAGCCGGCGGCGGCGGATGCGATGAGAAACTTGGTGGTCATGCTGCTTGAAACGGCTATGGCCAGGATGAACAGTGCCAAACCCAAAGCGCCGAAGCCAAAGTGAATCATGGACACCGCCCGCTCATGCATCGCCGGCGGCAGGGAAAATCCCACAATCAGGTTGCCGACGCCAAGAACCATCACGGCTGCGACGCCGCTGTAAGCAGATAAACCACGGTTCATGGCGGTTATAAAGCGATTGAAACCCGGTCTGACAACCCTGTGTTGAAATGCGCAGCCCCGGCTTGTGACAATTGCCGGCCGGTTCTGAAAATTCCGGCCTGCCTCCGTCTCAATTCCTCTTTCATTGTTTTGCAATTTGCAATTGAAGAAAAAAATTGTCCACAATTTTTTTCAAATCTTTGCGTCGGTTGCGAGCTTGAAGCAGGACAAAAAAAGGCCGGCCCCACCCATGAGGGACCGACCTTCACCTATGATTACATTCCGCACTTCTATTGACTCCCGAGACGCAAAAAGGATTCAATAATTCTTCAATTTATTTTTTGGAGGAGAACGAACAACTCTCGCGCTGCAATTCGAGCCGGCTGTAGCGGCGGTCTGTGACCGCCGGAAACGGCTCTCATAGCGAGCCGCAATGGAAAATTTTCAAAAAGATCCACTGCCCGGTTGTCTGATAAGTTGACTTGCAGTTGTCTCATCAGCAAACGTCTGCACGCGAAAATGTGTGCCTTAGAACCTATCTCGGTTGGACAGACGCCGTGTTTCTTCTCCCTCGCCCCATTCGATGTTCGATGTTGGGTGTTCGATGTTCGATGTTTTCCAAATCCCCCCAGGGCTGAAAGCCCGCCCTATAACAGCCTGGGGGGAGCGTCCCACGCGGAGTCCCAGGATAAACGCCCAAACCATCTTCTCCCTCGCCCCACGACGCAGGAGTGGGGCGAGGGCCGGGGAGAGGGGCGGCACTATGCGCACCACGACACATAATCCTCGTACTTTCAATCATTTCGAACTTACCCCACCTCCGAGGTTCATGGGGAGGGGGGAAGCCAACGTCTGCACGCGAAAACGACTGCCTCAGCCAATGCGATCGTCTTCCGACAGTTTCCGGTAAAGCGTGGCGAGGCTGATGCCGAGATGGAGCGCGGCTTTTTCCTTGTCGCCTCCCATCTGGGCCAGGATGCGGTTCAGATAATTCACCTCCTGCTCACGCAAGAAATCTTTGAGCGGCAGGTCGGTGTTCGACGCCCCAGGCGCGCCGGAAGCAGACGTTGATGCGGAACCGGTCGCGCCCGCGGCCGCCGTGGCCGGGTTGAGCGGAAAAAGATTTTTGGCGATGGCAGCCTGCGGTGCGGGAAGCTGGGCAATCTCCTCCGCGCCGGCCGCTTCGGCAGCTTGCTGGCTCAAATTGCGAACCAAACTGGGCGGCAGATCGCTGACCTGGATCACGTTGTCCTCGCACAGCGTGCTGGCGCGTTCGATGGCGTTCTCCAGTTCGCGCACGTTGCCGGGCCAGTCGTGCGCCGTGAGCAGGCTCATCGCCTGCCGGGTGATTTGAATCGCGGCACCGGTGCGGGGGTTGATCTTGCTGCGGAGAAAATGCGCGACGAGCAGCGGTATGTCCTCGCGCCGTTCGCGGACACTGGGAAGATTGATGGCGATGACATTGAGTCGGTAATAAAGATCCTCGCGGAAGGAGCCTTCCTTGATTTTTTTCTCCAGCGGTTCGTTGGTGGCGGCGAGGACCCGCACATTGATGTAAGTGGGCACATTGTCACCCACGCGGCGGACTTCGCGCTCCTGCAAAACGCGCAGCAGCCGGCTTTGCAACATCGCGGACATGGAGCCGACCTCATCGAGAAAAATCGTCCCGCCATCAGCTTCCTGAAAAAGCCCCTTCTTGTCATTGACCGCGCCGGTGAATGACCCCTTGCGATGCCCGAACAATTCCGACTCCAGCAGATTTTCCGGCAACGCGCTGCAATTCACCGGTATGAACGGCGCGAATTGCCGCCGGCTGTTGAAATGCAACGCCCGCGCCACCAATTCTTTCCCCGTCCCGCTCTCGCCCAGGATCAGTATCGTGCTGTCCGTGTCCGCCACGCGCTCGATCATCTTGAACACCCCCTGCATCTTCCCCGAGGTGCCGATGAGCTGGCTGAACTGGTACTTTTTCTTGAGTTGCTTGCGGAGATAAAGGT
>JAQGPB010000030.1 GCA_028293265.1 Pedosphaera sp.
CGTGGCCTGGGCATGTTTGGCGATGTTCGTAAGCGCTTCCTGCGCCACGCGATAGAAAACCGTTTTCTTGTCCATCTCCATTTTCTCGCCCAGCGGATTGGCGGCCAAAGTCACCTGCACGCCCGTCCGTTCCGAGAAGCTTTTCACGAACGAACGCAGCGTCGGAATCAATCCGAGATCATCCAGCATGGGCGGACGCAACTCGCGCGAAAAACTATGGACGGAGTCCATCGTCTGTTCCAGCAGCATCTGGGCGTCCTTGATCTTGCGCCGCAACAGCCTGCTCTTGCCGCGCACGGCATTTTTGAGCACGGCCAGGTTCACATTGACCGCCGTCAGCGCCTGCCCCACTTCATCGTGCAGCTCGCGGCTGATCCGCTTCCGCTCCTCCTCCTGCACGTGAAAAATCTGGCTTGAAAGATACCGCAAATTTTCCTGCATCAGGCGCGACTGGGTCAGCAGGGCCTGGTGATGCGCCTCGCTCTTGCGCAATTCGTGCTCCACATGTTTGCGCACCCCGATCTCCCGCTCCAGCATGCCGTTGGCCACCGCCAGTTGATGGTTGCGTTCCTCCAAAGTTTCGTTCAGCGCCCGCAACGCTTCGTTCGCGCTCTGAAATCCCCGATGCGTCATCTCAAACGGCGAAAGGCTCTCCGCCAGGAACGTTCCCGCAATCTTCGCCACCTGGACGCTTTCCTTGGTGGATGCCGTCGTCGGCAGAATTTCCAGCAGCACGTCCTCATGGATTTTCGCCATGTCAATGACGCCCAGGCCGTCCGCAATGGTGCGCCGCCCCAGTTCATATGCCTCGTGCAGGGCGGTCTCGTTCTTCACCGCGAGGTAATTCCGCAGCGCCGCCATGTATTGCTTGGCCAATTGCCCGGAGGGATCATTCATGTGGCAACCCCAGGTAGCGCAGGACGAGAACCGTTGCGTCGTCGTTTCCCTTGAAATGCGATTCCAAAACCCGCTCCGCCAACTGCTGCGGCGGCTCATCGTCATGACGGCGAAGTTCACCGGTAAAATCGCCGCTGATGCCCTCTGTCGCCAGCACCAGCAGATCGCCCGCATGCAAGGGCACCCGGCGCGGCGTCAGTTTGGGCAGTTGATAACCCACCAATCCGCCGTGCAACTGCAGATGTTCGGACCCGGGAATTGCGGCGGCATCCCCCCGCAGGAGAATTCCTTCCACATTGCCGACACCCAGCCAGCTCGCGCTTTCCGTGCGCAAGTCCAACGAGGCCAGCGTCATCACTGCTCCACGAGTCATCATAAGACTTCCATGACACCGCTTCACCAACGACGCCACCGGATGGGAGGCGTACTTGCCCAAAATGGCTGCGGCAGTTCGCGCGGCCTGCGCCGCCTGCATACCCTGTCCCAGCCCGTCCACCACCGCCGCCAAAATTCCACCGCAAAAAGCCTTGACCACTTGCATATCGCCAGAAACCGCCGCCCCGGGAAGCGGCCTTGCCGCCACTCCCCAATCAACCGCCGCCCGGCGATTATGCATTCTGATAGCCAAGGTTCGCCGTCCATTTTTTCATCGTAACAATCGTGCCTTTGCCAACTTGCGACTCGATGTCGAACTCGTCCATCAGCCACTTCGTCCCGGGCAAACCCATTCCCGGCCGTTTCACGGTTGAAAACCCGTACTGCATGGCCTGTGCCACATCCGCTATCCCCGGCCCCTCGTCCCGCGCCACGATCTTGATCCCGTTCTTGTACCCCTCCTTCATCACGACCAGAATAATCTCTCCGTGCTGGGCATGGTCCAAGATGTTCCGTGCCACCTCCGAGATGGCCGCGGCGATCAGGGTCACTTCGCTGCCGACGAATCCAAGTTCATGGGCCAAGGCACGGCCCTCCTGCCGGGCGCTCACGATATCCATCGTGGAAGTGATTTCCATTCGAGCTTCATTCTTTACCATTGTGCTTTCAATTCCGGTCGGAGGCATTGCGTCCCGCCTTGCCGGATTGCACTAAAATGCTCTGATGTTACGTTGAAATCCCCCGGATAGTCCTATGTTTACCACCCATTAAACATGGGGTGAAACCCTACTAAGCCCTTGGTTGACACTCGCTTGCCCTGCATGCGACTCCGCGCCATGTTCTCAATCATGACTTCCGGACGTTTCCTTTTAGGCATCATCTGCCTGCTCCAACTCGGCGCCGATTGCCCTGCCGCAAACCCGCCCGCACCCGACGCCGCGACCCTCGAACTGCCCAAACCAGGCGACGCCCGATTGCAATGTATTGCACCAACCCAACTGGAACTTACCCTCATCACCTCCCAATCGCAAACATCCGCCGGACAATGGAATTTCGTTGCAAGCGATGGCCGGCTGCATCTGCCCGCCACAAATCAATTCGCAGTAATGGTTGCTGGAACCAATTACCCCGTTGTCGCCGTTGGTTTCAAACGGCGCGTGTTGTATGCACCGCTGAAAACTCATGATATTCGCATCGGCAATTATCTTTATCTCAAACTTGCGCGGCCGATTGCCGAACATCAAACGGTCGAGGTTAAAAATCCCGACGGCAAACTCTGGCCGGCCAATCAACACTTCTCGGCAACGTTTGATCCGCTTGGCTGGAGTCCCGCCATCCATGTCAATCAGGTTGGCTACCTGCCGGACCTTCCTAAAAAAGCGA
>JAQGPB010000102.1 GCA_028293265.1 Pedosphaera sp.
GCGGGAAACAAGGAGTCCCAGGCCGCCTGCAACCCATCACCCGGAACGCGACGCACCGCGTAGGCCCGATGCAGCCAGCCCAGCGGGGATTCAGGAGCCAGCCGAACCAGTTCGCGGGCGATCTCCAAGGCCGCCGGCCAATCCTTCTCTTCAGCGCAGATGGCCCAGCGAACTTTTAAAACCTCGGGATGATTTTGAAACGCTTCGTCAATCTGCGCCAGTTCCGCCCGGGCTTCCGCGATGTTCCCCAATTCCAGCCAACCGTCGGCGGCGGATAAAAAATGCGAATGAGGAGCCTTTAGCGATTCCATCACCACAAAGATAACCGAGGTGTCAATCTTGCTGGATAATTCGCCTTTTCCACGCTACGGTTCGCCCATGAAAACTCTGCTCACCACTTTCGTTACATTGGGATGCGTCCTCGCGGCGCGGGCGCAATTGCACACCGAAGCTGTCGAATACAGGGACGGCGACACGGTCTTGGAAGGTTATCTGGCCTATGATGATTCGGCAGCCAAAGGGAAACGGCCCGGCGTGCTGGTAGTGCATCAATGGAAAGGCTTGGGCGATTACGAAAAGAAACGTGCCGAGATGCTCGCGAAACTTGGTTACGTGGCGTTCGCGGCGGACATTTATGGCAAGGGCATCCGCCCGCAAGATCCGCAGAGCGCCGGAGCCGAGGCCGGTAAATACAAATCAAACCGGGCGCTGCTGCGGCAACGCGTCAACGCCGGCCTGGCGGTCCTCAAACAAAATGACCTTACCGACAACAGACGCGTCGCAGCCATCGGCTACTGTTTTGGCGGCACAACGGTGATTGAACTGGCGCGCAGCGGGGCGGACATTGCGGGCGTGGTCAGCTTTCACGGCGGGCTCGATTCGCCGAAGCCGGAGGACGGCAAAAATATCAAGTGCAAGGTGCTGGCGCAGCAAGGCGCGGACGATCCGTTTGTGCCCGCGGCGGACCTCGCCGCGTTCGAGGACGAAATGCGCCAGGCGAAGGTGGATTGGCAACTGGTGAAATTCGGTGGCGCAGTCCACAGCTTCACTGATTGGGGTGTTGACAAAGACCATATAAAAGGCGCAGCTTACAACGAGAAAGCCGACAAGCGTTCGTGGGAATACATGAAGGTGTTTTTCGCGGAGATTTTCCGGTAATTATTCCTCGCCATTGTCTCCGCCGCGTTTTTCCCAGCGGCGCGGCGTGCGCTCGGGCAAGGCGGTGTCCACCTTGACGTAGTAGGTTTCATTTCCGAACCGTTCGTCTGCCGCCTGTTGCAAGGCGAGCGAAGGGGCAACGGAAAATTTCTCGTGCGTAGTCACAAAGACTGCTTCACCTCCCGGCATCTGGAAGCAAAAAAGCAGCGGACACTTGCCTGAATGGGCCAAAACCAATTCCCGGACTGATTCCAGATTCTCCGGTTGTAAATGGGCCGTGTGCAAACGGAAATGCACCTGCTTGGTGTATTTGCGTGGCGCATCCTCCAAGGACATGATCTCCTGCGGAAAAATCTTCGGCTTGTCCTCGCCATTGTTGACCTCGCCGACGACGAGGATCGCCTTGTTCAAAATCAGCAACGGGCGGTATTTGTCGTAATTCTCGTTCATGCAGAGGATCTGCACGGAGCCTTCCAGATCCTCCAGTGTCACCATCGCGTAAGGTTTGTTGCTCTTCTTCGATACGCCATGCTGCACCGCCGCGATCAACCCGCCAATGCGGGTCAGGCTGCGATTTGCCAATTGTGCCAGCCCGTTCGTCGTGGTAAGCGCGTATTTTTCAAGAATTGGCGCGAACGGCGTCAGCGGATGGCCCGTGACATAAAAACCCAGCAATTCTTTCTCCGCCGCGAGCAATTCATGCTGTGGCCATTCAGGCAATCGCGCGAGGGACTCCGGGACTTCGGCCGTCTTTTGCTCCAATGTTGCAAACATTGTGTTTTGGCCGCTCTGCCTGTCATGTATGGTGCCCGCAGCGCGGGAAAGCGCGTGATCCAGTCGCGCGAACAACGTCGCCCGCGTTTCCTTGAACGCATCGCAACCGCCCGACTTGATCAGCGCTTCGAGCACGCGGCGGTTGACGGTACGGATGTCCACCCGCTCGCACAATTCGCCCAGCGATTTGAATTCGCCGCCCGATTTGCGGGCGTCCAAAATGCTTTCGACCGCGACTTCGCCCACCCCTTTGATCGCGGCGAGCCCAAAGCGGATCACCATGCCGTCGCGCGCGGGACCGAAGACAACCTGGCTCTCGTTGACATCCGGCGCGAGCACTTCGATGCCCATGACCTTCGCTTCGGCGATGAATTCGCTGAGCTTCTTGGTGTCGCTCATGTCGTTCGTCATCATCGCGCTAAGAAACTCCACCGGGTAATTCGCCTTCAGAAACGCGGTTTGATACGCCACGATGGCATAGGCGGCTGCGTGCGATTTGTTGAAACCGTAACCGGCAAATTTTTCGAGCAGGTCGAAAACTTGGTTCGCTTTCGCTGCGGGAATGCCGTTCGTCTTCGCGCAACCTTTCACAAAAGTGTCGCGCTGCTTTTGCATTTCCTCGACCTTTTTCTTGCCCATCGCGCGGCGCAACAAATCTGCGCCACCCAGCGTGTAACCGGCCAGCACCTGCGCCGCCTGCATCACCTGTTCCTGATACACCATGATGCCGTAGGTCTCGCGGCAGATCGGTTCCAGCAGCGCATGTTCATATTCGATCTTCACCTCGCCATGGCGGCGCTTGATGAATTCCGGGATCAGTTCCATCGGCCCCGGACGATAAAGTGCAATCAACGCCGTGATGTGTTCGATTGAACTGATCTGGAATTTCCGGCACAAATCGCGCATTCCACCGGATTCCAATTGGAAGATGCCGAGCGTCTGCGCCTTGTTCAACAGCTCGTAAGTCTTGGCGTCGTCCAGCGGAAGATTGTCAATTGGCACATCAATGCCCTTGGTTGCCTTGACCATTTCGCAGGTGTTGCGAATCACGGTCAGCGTCTTGAGCCCCAGAAAATCCATCTTCAACAGGCCCAGTTCGCCGACAGGATTCATTGCGTATTGCGTGACGAGCGCGCCGTCCTCGTCCTGCTTGAGCGGGAGCAGATTCACGAGCGGCTGGTCGCCGATCACCACGCCCGCCGCATGCACCGAGGCATTGCGCGTGAGGTCCTCCAGCACGAACGCGGTATCAATCAATTCGCGCGTGACTTCCTCGGTGTCATACGCGGTCTTGAGTTCAGGCGATTGCTTCAGCGCCTTGCTCAAGTCCATCTTCAAATCGGTCGGAATCAATTTCGCCAGCCGGTCGCATTCGCCATAACTCAAACCCATCACGCGGCCCACGTCGCGCACCACCGATTTCGCTCCCATGGTGCCGAAGGTGATGATCTGCGCGACGGAATCGTTGCCATATTTTTTGCGGACATATTCGATGACATCGGCGCGGCGGTCATCGGCAAAATCAATGTCAATATCTGGCGGGTTGACGCGCTCGGGATTCAGAAATCGTTCGAAAAGCAACCCGTAACGAATCGGGTCCACGTTTGCGATTTCAAGCAGGTAAGTGACCAGCGAACCGGCAGCGGAACCGCGCGCCACGCAGGAGATGCCATGCTCGCGTCCGTAACGGATGAAATCCGCGACAATAAGAAAGTAGGAAATAAAACCGGTTTTCTCAATCACCACCAGCTCGACTTTCAAACGATCCAGCACCACTTGAATGGCGGCGGCAATGGCAGGTTCTGCTATGTTACAGCCGCCGGCATTGGGCGGTGCCTTCTGCTGCGGGTAGGTGGGGAGCCGCGTTGGGTCCTGAATCGCCTCGACAATAAATTCACTCCCTTCCGCCCTGGCTTGAATCGTGTAACGCCGAAACAAACCCTCTGCGAGCAATTTCCGCAAATAGCCTTCGCGCGTGAAATGCTCCGGCGGATGAAAGACCGGGTAATGCAGTTTGCCAAACTCGATTTCCAGATTGCATTTCTCGGCCACCTCCAGGGTGTTGGTCACGGCTTCGGGAATTTCGCTGAACCGCGCCTTCATTTCCTCCGCGGAACGAAGATAGAATTGCTCGGCCACATACGTCATCCGCTTGGTGTCGCTCAACAGCGTCTGCGTGCCGATGCAGATCAGGCAGTCGTGCGCGTGAGAATTTGATTGCTGCACATAATGAACATCATTGGAAGCAACCAGTTTCAAGCCAAACTCCTTCGCCCAGGGAATCAGGTGACGGTTTACCTTCGCCTGTTCGGGAATGCCATGGTTCTGCAATTCCAGGTAGAAATTCTCCGCACCCAAAGTTTGCTTGAACCAATCAATTGTTTCGCGCGCCTTGGGCAACTGATCCTTCAAAATCGCCTCGGGAATCTGGCTGGCCAGGCAGCCGGAAAGCGCGATCAATCCCTCCTTGTGCATGGCGAGCAGTTCCCGGTCAATGCGCGGCTTGTAATAATAGCCTTCCAAGTGCGCCGCCGTGGTCAGCTTGATGAGGTTTTTGTAACCGACCTCATCTTTGGCGAGGAGCACCAGATGATTATAGACATCCCGTCCGCCACCGCTGGTCTTCTTTTCCAGACGGCTGCCGGGTGCGACATATACCTCGCAGCCGATGATCGGCTTGATGCCCTTCTCGCGGGCTTTCTGGTAAAAATCAATCGCACCGTAAAGCACGCCATGGTCGGTGATGGCCAGCGCGGGAAATTTCAACTCGTGGGCTTTGTCCATGAGCCGGTCAAGCCGGCAAGCTCCATCGAGCAGCGAATACTCGGTGTGCAGGTGCAAATGAACAAAGTCAGCGTGCGACATGAGTTGATTTTACGGTCGGCAAAGGATTCGGCGCAAGCCAAAGGCGTGATTGATTATTTATCTTTCCAAAAATCGCCGGTGTCGCTGTATTATTCCGCTATGACCGAAGCGAAGCATTTGACCGGCGCCGAGCTCGAAGCGGGACTGGATCGAATCCGCCAATCACCCAAGGACGGAGGCACGCTTGAACTGATAGTGCGCCGGCCTCAAACCAACGAGCGTGAGATCGCACAGATTGCCGAACTTGATGTCGTGGAAGGTCTGGTAGGCGACAATTGGAAAACGCGCGGCAGTTCCAGCACTCCGGACCGGTCGGTCAACCGTGATATGCAACTCACCCTCATGAATTTTCGCGTAATTGCTCTTTTGTCGCCAGAAAAATCCCGTTGGCCATTGGCTGGAGACCAGCTCTTTATTGACCTGAATTTAAGCATTGAGAATTTGCCCGTGGGAACACAACTCAGCCTCGGCTCCGCTGTCGTCGAAGTCACGGCTCCGCCTCACACCGGATGTAAAAAATTCACCGCGCGCTTCGGTCTGGAGGCAATGCAGTTTGTCAATTCTCCGCTGGGCAGGCAGCTTCGCCTGCGCGGCTTGAATGCCCGCGTGGTGCAATCCGGGACGATTCGCGTCGGTGACAAGGCCAGGAAACTGTTCGCTTCTGTCGCTTCTGTCTCTTCTTGACAAGGGGCTAGAACCTTGTATGAGTATCTTCGGTGAGAAGCGCGTTTGCCATTTTGTTGAGCCTGTTGCTGATTGCAACGCAAACCGCCTACATCGCCCAAGGAAACGCGCCTTCCCGCACAGATCAAAGCGTGGTTCATAAGTGTTGCCGCGCTGGCGCAGCCTGTCATGCAAGCTGCTGCGTGGGCAAGGATGATTCGGCGCCGATTTCGACGCCAATTGCACCTTATCGCACCCTGTCGCAAACGGATTCGCAATGGCTGACCGCGCCGATTGCGTTGGCGATGCAGCCGACTCCCGTCTCGCCCTCAAGCAAAATTTCGTCTGATGTTTTCCTTCCCTCGGTGACCGCGCTCCCGCTTTACGAGCGGAATTGCAGTTACCTCCTCTGATTCGCCGCTTCTCCCGCCCGTATTGTGCCCTGATGGGCTGATTCTGCCTTTTCTCGATCCTTGCAATGGGAATTTCGGCAATCCAAAAACTCAGAAACGTCATCTCGTAAAATAAATGAAATTTAAATCTTTGATCTGGCTGTTGCCAGCCGTGCAGCTTCTGGAAGGTCTGGCTGCCAATGCTCAACCGTCATCCGCGCTGACTGCTGACACCCACACGCTTTCCCTCGCGGTTGTGGTCAGCGAAGTGCTGAGCAACAATCCCTCCCTCAAGGCGGCGCGGGCGAACTGGGAGGCGATGAAAGAGCGCATCCCACAAGCCCGCGCCTGGGAGGACCCGCGGGCGGGAGTAGATGTGAACATTGATCGTTTTGTCGCTGTTCCGCAGAACTCGTTTACCGACCAAAAATTCACCGTGGAACAAACGGTGCCGATTGCCGGCAAGAACCGGCTTCGGGGTGACGCGGCCGGCGCGGAAGCCGTCAATGCGCTGGAAGAATTCCGCCGGCGCGAACTGGACGCGGTGGCCAAGGCCCGGATGACGTACCATCGCCTCGCCAATGCCTATGTGCAATTGGAAGTGAACCGGAAGAATGCCTCGTTGCTGAAACAGTTTGTCGAAATCAGCCGGGCCAAGTACGAAACAGGCACGCATTCGGAATCCGA
>JAQGPB010000133.1 GCA_028293265.1 Pedosphaera sp.
TTCACCCCATTGAAATCCTGCGATGAAGTTTCTAAGGTCGCCACAGTGACAGTAAACATGCTGGCCCAAGATGAAGGACTGCATAAAGGGCTCACTCCGTTAGCTGCTCCTCGTCGGTTCGCTGTCCAGAGCATGAATTACCACATGCTGGCTCAAGTATGGGAAGGGCGGTCCTGTTTGCGCGGGACCGCCCCTTTGCTTCCGCTTAGCGGCTGCGTTCAGCCAGCCAGCGGCAAGCCTCCGGCCAGGCTTCCTTCTGCGCCTTGGAACCGACCGCCAGGCCGATGTGCCCGGCGGGGACCACAATGGACTTCCGGTCTTTCGAACCGACGAGATCGTTGAAAGGTGCGCTTTGCGCGCAGGGAACGAGGTCGTCGTTTTGCGCCATGATGTTCAGCACCGGGCAGGTGATCTTGCGCAGGTCAACGATGTGCTTGCCCACGGGCATGCGGTTTTTGACGAGCAGATTTTTCTGGTAAAGACATTTCACGAATTCCCGGAACACCCCGCCCGGCACGGCGATGTTGTCGTTCAACCACGTTTCCATCGTGAAAAAGTCGTCCACAAATTTGTCATCATCCGCCTTCTCAAAAAAATTGATCGGCTTCTCGATGAGATTTTGCACCGGCTTCAAAATCTGAAAGCTGGCCTGGAGAAATTCCGCGGGGGCGTTGCCAAAAGCATCCACGAACTTGTCCACGTCGAAATATTTCGGATCGGTCCAGAGATTGAGCAGTCCCTCGCGCGTGGCGAAGTCAATGCCCGCCGCAAGCAGCAGCAGGTTGCGGATCTTTTTCTGATGCATGGCGGTGAACATCGCGCTCATGGTTCCGCCCATGCAATAGCCCAGCATGTTCACCTGCGGAGCGCCGGTGCGTTCGCACAGATAATCCACGACGTTGGCCATGTAGCCATTGACGTAATCGTCCAGCGTCAGGTGGCTGTCCGAATCGGTGGGCGAACCCCAATCAATCAGGTAGGTGTCAAAACCGGCTTTGACATAATGGCTGACGACGCTGCGCCCTTCTTTCAAATCGAGAATGTATGGCCGGTTGACCAGGGCGAAGACAAATACCAGCGGCGTTTGGTAACGCGGCGGCTCGTCGCTCAAGTAATGGAGCAGCTTGAGCCGGTCTTCTTCGTAAACAACTTCCGAAGGCGAGGCGCCTTTCCTGACTGACATTGCTTTCTGCGCGAGAAACGGAAGACGCATCATCCGGCGCGCGTTGGCAAAACCTTCGTCCATCAACGAACGCTGCCAATTGAACCAGTGATTGGTAATAAGTGGGTCGGTGGTTTGATCCATAGTGCTTGCTTGGGTCGGTTCAGTCTCATGCAGTTTGTTTCTTGGCGGATCGCGGCCGGTGGCTGGCAGCGCGTTTGCCGGCGGCGGAAGCAGCGGTCCGCCCGGCAGCTTTGGCAGTCCCATTGCGCGGTGCGCCCTCAAGCTTTTGTTCCAGTTGTTCCACGCGGGTCGCGACTTCCTCGACGCGATCCAGAATGCGGGTTTCCAGGTGATGGATCGCGCGCATCAAATCGTCAATGTCCGCCCGCGCCGTCCCTTGCATTGAATGATGGGCCTGGGTCAGCAAGTCGGTGCTCATTTTGCGAAATGCGATCGCATTTTCCATCATCCCCTTCATTGATTCCATGAATTGCGGCGACCGCATGAATTCCTCCCAAGACTTGGAAAGCGCCCCGAAAATGCCGCTGCGCATCTGGCGCAGGAGTTCCGGCGGGGCCGAATCCGGGGAAAGGGAAAAACCGGCCTGGGCCATCCTGGTGAAGGTCTCCATCCAGATTTTCTGAAAGGCGGCGGCCTGCCCGAAAGTATTTTCGTTGGAATCGCTCATGCTGTTTGGTGTTTGGGCCAGGTTGCATTCGCTCCCTGACGCGTTTGATCACTCATACATCTTGCCATGGTTTGACCGGCGGTCAAGGCATGCGGGCTTATTTTGGCCACCCGCATGCCTTGTGCCTTTGATTGCATCAGCACAATTCAACTGCCATTGCGACCGCTTCCCCACCCCCGATGCAAAGGGAACAAATGCCGGTTTTCGCGCCGCGTTGTTTCATGGCGTTCAGCAATGTCACCAGCGTGCGCGCGCCGCTGGCGCCGATGGGATGGCCCAGGGCCACCGCGCCGCCATGCACGTTCACCTTTTCGTGCGGTATGCCCAGGTCGCGCATCGCGGCCATCGGCACCACCGAAAAAGCTTCGTTGATTTCATACAAGTCCACGTCTTGCGCTTTCATGGAAAGCCGCTCCAGCAGCTTGCTGATGGCCCCAACCGGCGCGATGGTGAACCATTCCGGCTCGCGCGCCGCGCTCGCATATCCAAGAATTTTCGCCTGCGGCTTGACGCCAAATTCCTTCACGCGCTCTTCGGAAAGCACCGCAATGGCGGCGGCGCCGTCGTTGATGCTCGATGCGTTGCCCGCCGTAATGGTGCCTTCCTTGCCGAAGGCCGGCCGCAGTTTGCGCAGCTTTTCTTCGTTGAATTTTTTTGGCGTCTCATCTTCCTTGACGGTGACCGGTTCCTTCCCGCCGGGAATTTCCACGGGCACGATTTCCTTCGACAAGATGCATTGCGAAGCGGCGGCCAGCGCGCGCTTGAAACTTTCCACGGCGTAATCGTCCTGTTGCTGCCGCGAAAAGGCATACTTCTGCGCGCAACGATCCCCACATACGCCCATGTGCAGATTGTTGTAAACGTCCCACAACCCGTCCTTGATCAGACAATCAATGAGTTCGCCGTTCCCCATGCGATAACCACTGCGCGCGCGTTCGAGCAGATAAGGAGCGCGCGACATGTTTTCCGTGCCGCC
>JAQGPB010000197.1 GCA_028293265.1 Pedosphaera sp.
ACCCAGGACGGTGGCCATTTCATCTGTCACAATCACAATGCCATTTATGAACCGTTGACGGGCCTTTGTGTCCGAGGCCCATGCGAGGGGCAAAGTTTGAGGGCGTTGAAGATTGAGGAGATCGAGGGAGAGGTTTGGCTGCTGGGATGATCTGGGCGAGGCCGTTACGTCAGCGGAATTGCTTCGTCCACCAGCATGACGGGGATGTTTTGGCGGATGGGATAGAGAAATTTTCCGTCGCTGCGGGCGAGGCCGCCGTCAATTTTATCGGCTACGGCATGGCCGGCACGATTTTGCAGGCGGCCGGAGGTGATCTGGCCGTTTAATTTTTCGAGCAACTCGGGCGCGGCCAATTTGAGTTCCTGGTGGGTCTCGGGGCAGCAGAGAATTTTCAGCAGTTCGGCGTCGAGTGGAATGGATTTGCTTTGGCCTGTTGAATTGGCTGATGTCATAATAATCTGGCCTGGAGCCGCTGCGATTTTCGATCAAAAGATTAATTGGAGACTCCTCAAGTCGTCTCCTGCAAAGACAATTACCATATCATAACAACCGTCAGGTGTTCAAAGCTTTTTGGGCAGCTTCGTAAATCGCCTTCAAAGGCGTTCCAGACTGTTCAGCGAGTTTTTTGCAGGACTCATATTCCGGCGCGGCCTGGATGGTTTTGCCGTTAAGCTTGCCCAATTTAACATTGACCTCGCCATGCGGAGTCTTGACCGTCGTGAATTCCCGCTGCAATTTCCGCCGCTCGGCCACGGAACGGCGCACACCGAACGCGCTGGTTTCGCGCAACAGCAATTCGCTGAATTTGTCCGCGTCCGCCGCCGCGCAGAGCACCGTCAACAGAACGCCCGGCCGGTTTTTCTTCATCTGGATCGGCGTGTGGAAAACATCCAGCGCGCCTTCGGCAAATGCTTTTTCGACGAAATGACCGAGAATCTCGGCATTGATGTCATCGAGGTTGGTTTCGAGGATGGCGATGGTGTCGGTCTGCCAATCGTTGGCGACCAGTTGAACCGCGACGGACTCGCCCAAGATGGCGCGGAGGACGTTGGGGCGGGTTTTGTTGTCGCGGGTGCCGAGGCCGAAACCAATCTTGCTGGCGACCAATCCCTGCATCGGCCCGAAACTCTCGACAAACTCCGCCAGCAGCGCCGCGCCGGTGGGCGTCACCAGTTCATGCGGTTCCTCGCATTGCGTCACGCCGATGCCGCGCGCGCCGAGGATTTCGAGCGTGGCGGGCGCGGGAATGGGAAAACGTCCGTGCGCGCAATCAATCCAGCCAGCGCCCTCGACGACCGGCGCGGCGAGCACACGCGGTTTGCCGAGCAGTTCCAACGCGATGCAGGCGCCAACAATATCCACGATGGAATCCACCGCGCCGACTTCGTGGAAATGCACCTGCTCCGGCGGCAGGCCGTGAATCTTGCCCTCGGCGACGGCGATGCGGTGAAACACCTTGATGGATTTTTCCTTCACCCAGGCGGAAAGCGCGCTGTCGTTGATCAGATGCTTGATTTCGGCGTAGTTGCGGCCATGGGTGTGTTCATTATCATGGTCGTGGTGATGGTGATGATCGCCATGGTCGTGATCATGTTCATGGGAATGACCGTGGGAGTGCGAATGGCTGTGAGTTTCACCACCGGTGTGAGCATGCTCGTGCAAATGGACGTCGAACTTGAGGCCGCGGATCTGAGACTTGTGGCCGGGAGCGACGTGCAGATGGTAGCCTTCGAGCCGGAGTTTTTTAATTCCTGCCCAAGCTCGGTTGCGCTCGCGCCGAGGTCCAAAAGCGCGCCGATCAACATGTCGCCGCTGATGCCGCTGAAAATGTCGAGATACAATGTTTTCATCTGAGTTCAACCGACGGCCAGGGCGTTGATCTGGCTGGCCGCGTAACCGGCGCCGAAGCCATTGTCAATGTTCACCACGGTGACGCCGCTGCCGCAACTATTCAACATGCCCAGCAAGGCCGCAAGTCCGCCAAAGCTCGCCCCGTAACCGACGCTCGTGGGCACGGCGATGACCGGCTTGGAAACCAGTCCCGCCACGACGCTCGGCAAAGCGCCTTCCATTCCGGCGACGACCACAATGACGTTCGCGCTTTGGATGATTTCCAACCGTCCGAACAGCCGGTGCAATCCTGCGACGCCCACGTCTGAAAGAGTTTCCACGCGGTTGCCCATGATTTCCGCAGTAACCGTCGCTTCCGCGGCGACGGGCAAGTCGCTAGTGCCGGCGCAGATGACGGCGATGTGGCCCGGACGTGGCGGCAGCGGTTTTTTCCCGATGGTCATGCAGCGGGCGGTTTCGTGGTAAACCGCGCGCTTGAATTTTTTGCGCAGCACCCGCGCATGCTCGGCGGTAATGCGGGTGATGAGAATGCGCTTTTCGCCTTCCAGAAGTTTGGCGGCAATTTTGAGCACCTGTTCGGGCGTCTTGCCCGCGCCAAAAATGACCTCGGGAAAGCCTTTCCGGAGGGCGCGGTGGGTGTCCACCTGCGCGAAGCCGAGGTCGGCCACCGGCGCTGCCTGAAAGGCATGCAGCACCTGTTCCCGGGTCACGCCGCCGGCGCGGAACTTTTCCAGCAGCTTGCTGGCTTCGGTTGTCGTCACGCGACAAGGATGGCAGGGAATGTTTGGATGGTCACGCAGGAAAAAGGCGGCCAGGATTCGGCCACTCAATTTTGGCCGTGGCAAAAAGGGTGGGTATACACCCCATTCCGGCGGACCGGAATTCTCGCTACGCTGTTCCCGCACCCTAAATTTTTCCCCCGACCAAGGACCGGGGGTTTTTTTATTTTTTTAGCGCGGCGATATATTTGCTGGTCAGGGCCAGTACAATGATTAATTTTGCGGCATGACGCGCATGCTGAATGACACGCGGAACCCCATGGCGGCCCGTTTGCTGCTTTTTTTGAACCGGCACAAGGTGCCGGTGCTGGCGCGGGCGTGGGGAATCGTGCTGGGCTGCGACATCGGCTGCCGACCGCCCCGCGACCTGCTGATGCCCCATCCTTATGGCATCATCATCCATTTCCAGGCCGTCCTGGGCGACGGAATGGTCATCATGCAGCAAGTCACCGTGGGGGCGCGCAATGTGGACGACAAGGCGCCGGTCATCGAGGACAACGTGTTCATCGGCGCGGGCGCGAAGGTGCTGGGGGGCATTCACATCGGACGGCATTGCACCATCGGGGCAAACGCCGTGGTGACCCGTGACATTCCGCCCGGTTCCACCGTCATCGGCATCAACCAGATCATCAAGCAGGAGGACAAAACATAGTCCCGGGACGGCCGGTTCTTGCATGATGAAAATACTTTTGCACTGCCATGTTCCGTTCATGCTGGCGCATGGCGGGGCGCAGATCCAGATCGAGCAGACAAAGACCGCGTTGGAAAAGATCGGGGTCACGACTGAATACCTGCGCTGGCACGACCCGAACCAGACGGGCGATGTGCTGCATTTCTTCGGCCGCATTCCCCTGGTGCTGATCCAACTGGCGCACCAGAAGGGGATGAAAGTTGTCCTCGCCGACCTGCTCACCGCTCAAGGTTCGCGTTCTCCTGCGCGGTTGCGCTTGCAAAAAATGGTGATGCGCACGCTGGAGCGGACCCTGCCGGGATCCAGCGCGGATGCCTTCAACTGGACATCCTACCGCCAGGCGGATGCCTGCGTCGCGTTGACCGCCTGGGAGGCGAGGTTAATGGCAGAACTGTTCGGTGCGCCGCCCGGCCGGTTGCACGTCATCCCCAACGGCGTGGAGGAAGTTTTTTTGGAGGCCAAGGCCAGGACGCGCGGACCGTGGCTGGTATGCACGGCGACCATTACCGAGCGGAAGCGGGTGCTGGAATTAGCGGAGGCATCGGTGCGGGCGCAAACGCCGCTCTGGGTCGTGGGGAAAGCGTATGCGGACAACGATCCTTATGCGCGGCGATTTTTTGAACTGGCGAAACAACATCCCAAGCTGATCCGGTTCGAAGGTGCAATCACGGATCGGGCGCGGATGGCGGAAGCCTATCGCGAGGCGCGCGGGTTTGCGTTGTTGAGCACCATGGAAAGCCTGAGCCTTTCCGCGCTGGAAGCGGCTGCTTGCGAATGCCCGTTGTTGCTGAGCGATCTGCCCTGGGCGCGGACGGTGTTCAAGGAGAGCGTGCAGTATTGCCCCATCACGCCGGACATTGCGCAAACCGCCGCGGTGCTGCGGCGGTTTTATGACGCGGCACCCAATTTGAAACCGCCCGCCAAGCCTTTGACGTGGGTGGAAGTTGCCCGGCAATTCCAATCGCTTTACGAATCCTTGCTCAAAACTTCGCGATAAATTTCCAGATGCCGTTGCGCCACCACGCGCGGGTGATAACGGGCATTCATGACCTGGGAAGTTTCGGGCGACTTCGGGTGGCCCTGCTGGATCCATCTGGCAATGCCGGCGGCCAGGCCCTCCCAGTCATCCGCGCCAAAAAGTTCCGCGCCGGGCACGCCGCTGGAAATGTCAATGATGCCGCCGATCCGCGCGCCGAAAAATTTGAGGTCGCGCGCCATGCCTTCGGCCACCACGAGGCCAAACGCTTCTTCGCTGGGAAAGTGCAGCAACCCGTGCGCGGCATCGCAACACGCGATCAGTTCGGCGGTGGTTTTAAGCCCAAGGTGGCAGGCATAGCCTTTGGCCTCCGCTTCTTTCAGACGCCCGGCGAAGGTGACGCCGTAATCTCCCTCGGCGATCTGGCCGATGAACTGAAGTTCGAACTCCAATCCGCGCTCATGCAGGCGGCGCGCCACATCAAGCAGTTCGACTTGGCGCTTGCGCTCGCTGACCAGGCCAATGTTGAGCAAAACGCACTTGCCCGCCGGCGCAGGCGTTTTGGGCGTGTCGCAAAAAGCTTCGCGAATGGCATTGGGCACCCGCCAGGTTTTGAGGGCGCGCGGCTTGACGAGGTTCTCGGTATATTCTGAATTGCAAAAGACCCCGCGCGTCCGTTTCAAGGTGATTTGCTCCAGTTGCGCCGCGAGCCAGCCAAAACTGCCCATCGGCGCCTTGAACAGCCGCGCCAGTTCCGCCATGTTCCCGTGGATGGTGAGGACGTTTGGAAAGCGGGAGAAAACCGCGCTGACGGCGCATTCACGCTCCGTTCCCTGCCCATGCACAAGGTCCGGCACGATGACTTTCAAACGGCGGCGCACCGCGCGAATGCAGCCTTGGTACGAGGTCCGCATCCATCCGGTTTTTGGCACGTAAATGGAATGGAACCAGATGTTCTCCGCGAGTTTTTCCGGCGACTTCA
>JAQGPB010000211.1 GCA_028293265.1 Pedosphaera sp.
TGCCGAAAGTGAGGCCGATTTCCTTTTTGACGGGCACCTGGTTGATGCCGGGAACCTGGAACTCGACCGGGTCCTCGTCGGTGTCGATGTTGTAAGTCGGGTTGTTAAGCTCTTTGAGCGCGGATTAAAGCTTGGTGGTCTTGCCGGAACAGGTGGGGCCGGTGACGAGGATCAATCCGTGCGGCGCATCCACGGCCTGCTTGAACTGCGTGAAGGTATCCGGATCGAGTCCCAGTTTGTCAATGCTCGCGGACAGATTGGATTTGTCGAGCACGCGAAGCACTATTTTCTCGCCATGGACTGTCGGCAGGAACGAAACACGCAGATCGTAATCCTTGCCGCCGACCTTGACGCGCATGCGGCCGTCCTGGGGCAGGCGGCGCTCGGCGATGTCCAGGCAGCTCATGATCTTGAGGCGGGAAGCCAAGGCCAACTGCATCTGCTTGGGCGGCGGGGTGACATCCAGGAGCGAGCCGTCCACGCGGTAACGCAGCCGGACCATTTTTTCAAAAGGTTCGATATGAATATCGCTCGCGCGGTCCTTGATGGCCTGAACGAGGATAAGATTGGCGAGCTTGATGACGGGTGCTTCTTCGCTCGAGGCGGCAAGCTGGTCGAGGTTGACGTCCTCCATGGCCTCCTTGGCCACTTCGAGATTGTCGGCATCAGCCTCATCATCCGCCGCTTTCTGGGCGTCGTTGATGATGTCTTCCATGCTCCCGCTTTTTGACGCATCAATGTTGTTGAGCTTGTCAACGATGGAGCGTTCGGAGGCGATCATCGGCACAACCTCAAGCCGCGTGATGCGCTTGACGTCGTCAATGGCCAGCACATTGAGCGGGTCGGCCATGGCCAGGAACAATTTGTTGTCGAGGCGGGAAACGGGGACGACCTTGTAGTTGTGGGCAACGTCGCGTGAAAGCAGTTCCGAGACTTCGGGAAGAATGCCGATGCGGGCAAGATTCACCGGCGGCGTGTTCAGGACGCGGCCCATGCAAACGGTCATGTCCTGCTCGGTGACGTAGGCTTTCTCGACGACGAGCTTGAGCAGTCGGGTGCCTTCCTTCTTCTGCTGTTCGAGCAATTCATCCACCTGCTTGACAGTCAACAGCCCGTCTTCGACCAGCGCGTCGGCGATGCGTTCTCCAAAAGATTTGACGATGGGTGGCATGGTGGATTAGCGGAAAGCTTTGCGGAGGTTGGCCACAATTTCGGCAGGCGATGTGAGATACCAAAGGAGACGGCTCTTGGTGGCGTCGGCCAGTTCCTTGGCGGCCTGTCGGTTGAACGGGTTCGCCGTGGCCACAAAAATTGTCTTGCTCATGCGGTCAAACGGCAGCACGCACCAGCGGCGGCAGATGTCCGCCGGAAAAGTGCGGGCCAGTTCCAGGTCCACGTCATATTTATCCAGCGGCAGATAGGCGAAGCGCGATTTGTCCACGAGCAATTTCAAGCTCTTTTCCGAAAGCACGATGCCTTTGTCGCCCAAGACTTGGATGAAAGGATCGTTCACACCTTTCGGCGGCTGGGCCAGATCAGGCGTGCTCCAGCAAAGATCGAAATCGCCCGCTGATATGAACTTGCCGTCAACAAACACTTTGCGCATTGCCGAGCGTCCGTCATCCACTTCCAGTGCCGGCGACTTGCCGACGGCGGATTTCGACAAATGCGCGGTGTGGTTGCCATTGCCATGGCCATTACCATTGCCGTTGCCATTCAGACCTCGGGACGCGCCGGACGCATCGTTCATGGCTGGCGGCGCGGCGAAATTGTTTGCCTTCGTCTCGATTTCCTTCAGCGCGGTCTGGACGTCGGGATCATCCGGGAACCGTTGCAGGATGGTTTCATATTCGAGAATGGCGGAGGAAAGCTGGCCCAAATGCACGTAAGCCTGGGCGATGCGCTTGGAAGTGCCGACGACGTCTTTTTCACGGCCGAGTTTGGAATATGCTTCCTTCAGGATTTCCAATGACTGATAATCCTGCGGTTGCGACTGCGTAATGACCTCAAACATCTCAATCGTTTGAGCTAGCTGGGCCGCTTCGCCGGAGGTTAACGTGGCAGACATGTTGTTAATTAATCGTATTGGCTTCCAATGCACACCAACCGCTATATATCGGCTGGGCAGGCCCGAAAGTTGACCATCCAACAGCAACTTCGTTGCCAAACGCGGCGATGAGAGGTGGTTAAAGGAAATGGGCGGCTTTGGAGGACGCAAAAGACCACGACCGGCTGATTTTGGGACAGTTTGACATTGAATCCGAGCCAACTACGAAACTTCACTGCCGCCCTTGGCAGGATTTCTGATTCCTTCTGGTGAATCAATTCTAAGCTGCGACATCCGTCGCCGCCGGCCGTCGCGCAGTCACCTCGATCTCAATTCGCATTCTTGCGTCTGACAATCCCGCGGAAATCATCATCGCCGCCGGCCGCACTTCGCCGAAATATTTCCGCAGGATCGGCCAGCATTGGGAAAACTCGTCGGCCTTCGGCAGCACATATACCACCCGCACCACATCACGCAGGCTGGCTCCCGCCTGCGCAAGGGCAGACTCGATGTTTCGAAAACATTGTTCCGTCTGCTCCGCCAAACCTTCCGGGAGGGTCATGGTCTGATAGTCAAAGCCGGTGGTGCCGGAAACGAAGATCCAATCCCCATCCACGACGGCACGGGAATATCCGATCTCTTTTTCAAAGGCCGATCCGGAACTGATTAATTTTCTTCCGGTTCTTTTTTCGTTGCTCATGGCGATGCGTGATGATGTGACCTGACGTTAGACGAGCCTTTCCTCTTTCATCAAACGAACGTAGGCGGGGCCAAAACTCTTGTCCAGCATCATCCAGCATTGCTTTCTCCCTCTTTTCGGTTAAGACAATTCTGTGCAAAATTTGACGCCCAACATGCAACCCGCCCCCGGCGAACGTCTCCACCGGTTCGTCGGTGACCGCGTCCGCTTTACGATGGCGGCGGGCGGCGGGCCATCGCTGCCGCAAGGCTGGCGCGCCTGCTTGCGCACGGATCTGGGCCGCGCGGAAATTCTCGGCCGGGAAATCATCCAGGCGCATACCAAGAAATTGCCGCCCGCCGGCGCGTCGTGGCACGATCTCCCGATGCAGGCGCAGGGCGGCGAATGGCATCTGGAATTGCCGCTGACTGAAGTGGGTTATTTCAAGGCCAAGGCTTACCTGATTGACCCGCAAGGCTGGCAGCATTGGCCGGACGGCGCGGACCTCGGCATTTCTGTTCACCCCGACGCCTATCGCACGGCGAACACCATTTATTGCGCCTTCACCCGGATGTTTGGCAGCACGCGAACGGCGCTCCGAACCGTGGATGAAAAATTGGATGAACAGCTCAAACAGCTCGACCAGAAAGGTTACACGGTCATCCCGCCCTCGGGAACTTTTCGCGACCTCGTGCAGCAGCTTCCACATATCATGGACACGCTGGGCTGCCGCATCCTGCATCTGCTGCCGGTCAATCCCACGCCGACGGTGTTTGCGCGGTTTGGGCGTTTCGGAAGCCCTTACGCCAGCGAGGATTTGACGGCGATTGATCCGGCGCTGGTCGTGTTTGACAAACGCACGACGGGCGTGGACCAATTTCGCGAACTCACTTACGCCACGCATTTGAAGGGCGGGCGGGTGTTTCTCGACATCGTCATCAACCACACGGGCTGGGGTTCCAAACTTCAGGAGGAGCATCCGGACTGGTTTCTGCGCAACGGCGACGGCACGTTCGCGAGCCCGGGCGCGTGGGGCACGACGTGGGAAGACCTGGTCGAACTCGAGCATCGGCACGTCGAATTGTGGGACTGCCTGGCGGAAGTTTTTCTGACGTGGTGCGGTCGCGGCGTGGATGGTTTTCGCTGCGACGCGGGTTACAAAGTGCCGCTGCCGGCGTGGCAATATATTATTGCGCGGGTGCGGCAGCAATTTCCGGAAACCATTTTTTTGCTCGAAGGCCTTGGCGGCTCGTGGGAGATCACCGACCTGCTGCTGACCGAAGGCGGGATGCAGTGGGCGTATTCCGAGCTGTTCCAAAATTATTCCGGGCTGCAAGTCGCGGCGTATCTCGACCATTGCGTCCAGCACAGCCGGCGCATCGGGCTGCTCGTGCATTACAGCGAAACGCATGACAACGAACGTCTCGCCGGGCGCGGGCGGCGCTGGTCGCTGCTGCGAAATCGCCTGTGCGCGCTGACGAGCGTCAGCGGCGGTTACGGATTTACCTGCGGCGTTGAATGGCTCGCGCCGGAGCGGGTCAATGTTCATTCCAGCCGCGGACTCGCGTGGGGCAACCCGGACAATGTGGTTCCTGAACTGGCGCTATTGAACCGGTTGTTGTGCGACCATCCCTGTTTTTTCGAGGGCGCGAAGTTGACGCGGCTCAGTCCGGTGGATTCGCCGGTGTATGTTCTGCGCCGCGATTCCGAGGATGGCAAAGACTCGGTGCTGGTGCTGGCGAACAATGATCCCGAACGCGCGCAAAGCATCGCGCTGGCCGCCAAAGATCTGGCCGGGTTGGACGAACTCAAATTTGAACTCACCGGCCAGCCCCTGCCCAAGGCGAAACGTTTGAGCGACGGCACGCTGGGATTCACGCTTGATGCCGGCGCGTGTTATTGCCTTGCGCCGACGGCCAAGCCGCAGGGTCTTGGCGGCGAAGAGTATCGTCGCGCGCGCGCGCAGGCGGCGTGGGCTTTGACGGCGATTGGTCAAGTTCTGCCCATCGAACAAATTCCGGCTTGCGATTGGCGCGACCTCGCCCGCGTGGTCAATGATGAGCCGGTTCGTTTTCTCGCTGCGCTCAATCCCGCGAGGCCGTCACAAATTGCGGGCAATTTGAAAGAGCTGCTTGTGTCTGCCCAGGGCTGAAGCTGGGAAACACGCTTTTTTTACAGAGACGCGGGCGAAGGCGGGCGGAGGCGGGCGGAGGCGATGGTTGGCCTGATTTTAAAGGATGAAATTAATGTTTGGCGGTTTTCGAGGAGAAAAACTGCGCCAACGGGCGGCAATTTACGTTTTTAAAAGCCGTGTGATTGTGCGGTACCAAGGCTGATTTAGCGGTACACGACGCTCCGACGCTACAAATCTTAGCGGCTTGCGCTTTTCGCGCTAACGCGACCCTCCTGTCAAAGAGCATACGGCCTCCCAAGCCCGGGCGGTGGAGGACAGCCCCGGTCACGGTTTGGATAATAGCACAGTTTTGGGCTGGCGCAACTGGACGCATTTTATAGCACAGCCGGCTGACAAGAATACCAGAAACCGCTGCAGCGTCCTCAAAGCAAGCGGTTTACGTCACCCCCAAACTTTGAGCCTTTTCGCCCCGAAATCGGGCTGGACGGAAAGGCGGCCCTGCGGCAACCTTCGGTCACCGCCTTTGAGGCAGCAAAATGATTCCATAGATAAACAGCAGATTGGTATTAATTTTTGGCGGCATTTCAATGCGACCATCCATTATATTACTGTCAGTTGTGTTACTGGCCCTAGTTCAGACAGGGTGCTATACAAGGGGACCTTGGCATGTCGAGAGCGTTGACGGCCCGCTTAATGAAACAGGATCGCGGTCGAGCACCTTGGCGCGGGAACTTAAACCACCATGGTTTGTACCAACAGGTGAGTATACGGAAAGAGCCTGGTTAAACCGCAGAGGCCGGAGGGTGCCTTTTGAAAGCGTGACGAAGGGCATTGATTCTTATTGCGCCAACTTGCCTGAATTTCGCCAGTGGACTGCGTTGCAAGCTTACACTGACGACACACAACTCAAATTCGCTCCCGCTAAGTTTTGGATCGTATCGGTTGATCCCATCGCCGTCATCATGCTGCCGTTCACAGTGCCGAACCCCGATTCGCGGTCCCTTGATGAATTGGGTCAGGCAAAGGACGACCGCGCGCTGCTTAGCAGTATCTTGGCTAACCGCTATAATTTCGGCACACGAATCGAGGGGGCTTCATCGCTGCAGTGGTTTGTAGTTGGGAGGAGTCACGGGTTGGTTACGGAGCATTTTGATGGTCGGCAGTTGATGCTGACCAATGGAGATTTGGTTTTGGTACTGACGAAAAGCCTGGACGGCAAAATTGATGTTACAAGACGCGCACAATGATGCTGCCTAACAAATCGCAGGAGCCAACCGCCAAAGTCAGTGTTTACGCCCGCCCTCACCCCGGCCCTCTCCCCCGAGGAGAGGGAGAACCAGTTGTCGCATTTTGGTAAATCTGGAAGTCGTGGTTGCAT
>JAQGPB010000097.1 GCA_028293265.1 Pedosphaera sp.
AAATAATTATGTTTCAAAACCTTGGCGAAATGATGCTCCTCTTTTTGAGGACGCTCCGCGCTTTGCCGCTGGTCTGGCGTCAGCGCCAGAAGGTGTTCGATCAATTCTTTGAGATCGGCAACGCCAGCCTGCTCATGGTCTGCATCCTCTCTTTCTTCATCGGCGGCGTCATCGCCCTGCTGACCGCGCCGGTGCTCGTCGAGCGCGGGCTCGCGAATTCCGTCGGCGGCCTTGTCGGTATTTCCATGTGCAAGGAACTCGCCCCCGTCATGATGTCCATCCTCATCGCCGGCCGCATCGGCTCGGCCATGGCGGCGGAAATCGGCTCCATGCGCGTCTATCAGGAAATTGACGCCCTTCGCACCATGAACATCAACCCCATCCATTTCCTCGTGTTGCCCCGCTTGGTGGCCATCACCGTCGCGCTTCCGTTGCTGGTCATTTTCTCCATCCTGGTCGGTTGGGGCGGCGGCGCAATCGTTTCCGCCGGCAACCACAAGATCGGCATCTCCTTCCAGTCTTTCTTCGAAAACCTCCGCGAAATCGTCGGCTTCTCCGATGTCGCCAACGGCCTGTTTAAAAGCTTCATCTTTGCCATGGTGATTGGCGTCGTCTCTTGCCATCAGGGCTTGCAGACCATCGGCGGCCCGCGTGGCATTGGCCGCTCGGTCACCAAGGCCGTCGTCAACTGCATCGTCATCATCGTGATCTTGGATTATTTCCTCACCCGCCTGCTGCTCTGATTTCCGCATGAATACTCCGCCCACTCCTTCCGGCCATGCCGGCGTCAGCGTGAAAGTGCAGGACTTGCACAAGAGCTACCATGGCCAGGAAGTCCTCCAAGGCGTCTCATTCGAAGTCAAACCCGGCGAAACCTTCGTCATTATGGGGCCCAGCGGCAGCGGCAAAAGTGTCCTGCTCAAGCACATCATCGGCCTCGAGGAACCCGACTCCGGCGACATCCTCATCAACGATGAGTCCATCCGGTCGCAGGAAGTCATGGAACGCTACCGCCTCGCCATGGTGTTTCAATCCGGCGGACTCCTCAACTCCCTCACCGTCGGCGAAAACATCGGCCTCTATCTCACCGAACACCGCCTCAAGCCGTCCCGGGAAATCGCCCGCATCGTCGCCGAAAAACTCGCCATTGTCGGGCTCAAGGGCACCGAGGACAAGCTCCCCGGCGAGCTGTCCGGCGGCATGAAAAAGCGCGTCGCCATCGCCCGCGCCCTGGTCATGGAGCCGCAGTTGATTTTATACGATGAACCGACCAGCGAACTGGACCCGGTTTCCGCCGTCGTCATTGCCGACGAAATTGTGAATTTGCAAAGCCAGATTCACGTCACTTCCATTGTGGTTTCGCATGACCGTGATCTGGCGTTTGGCGTCGCCGACCGCATCGCCATGATCAACGAGGGCCGCATCCTCGCCATCGGCACGCCGGAGGAAGTCCGCCGGAACCCCGATCCCGTGATCCAAAATTTTTTGAACGCTGACTACCAAACTGCGAAAACTCTCAAGAAATCATGAAAGACTCCCTCGAAAAGAAAAATACTCTCGAAACCCGTCTGGGCCTGTTCGTTCTGCTGGCCTTCCTCGCGGCTTTTTTCATCGTTGAAGTCATCGGCGGCCCGGATTTCTTCCGGCCCGGCTACCGCATTCGCGCCCGTTTCGCCAACATCCATGAGCTCAAGGTCGGCGACCCGGTCAAAATGGCCGGCGTGCCCGTCGGTCGTGTGGAAAAACTCGGCCTGGCCGAGAACAAGGTTGAACTCAGCCTGCGCCTCAACAAAGGCACACCCGTCCACACCGACAGCAAAGCGACCATCAAATTCGCGGGCCTGGGTGGCGTGAATTATGTTTCGATTGATTTTGGCACTCCCGGTTCACCCCTGCTCGAGCAAAACGAATTGATCGCCACCATTGAACAACCCGACTTCAACGACCTTATGGCCCGGCTCGACCAGGCCGCCAACGGCGTCGAAAATCTCACCAAGAGCTTCACCGGCGACAAGATTGACAACCTCCTCGGGCCGTTCACCGATTTCATGCGCCAAAACAACCCCCGCCTCACCGCCATCATCGGCAACGTGCAGGCCATTTCCACGCAGATTGCCAAGGGCGAGGGCACCGTAGGCAAGCTCATCTACGACCAGTCCCTTTACAATTCTGCCTCCGCCGCTGTGACCAACCTCCAGGAAGCCGCCGGCGAAATCAAGCAAACCGTCGCCCAGGCCCGTGGCATCATTGACCAGGTCAACGCCGGCCAGGGCACCATCGGCAAGCTCGTCAAGGACGACAAGCTCTACACCGAAACCACCGCCTCCATGACCAACCTCAAGGAAATCTTGCAGAAGATCAATTCCGGCCAAGGCAGCGTCGGCAAACTCGTCAACGACCAGGAATTCTACAAGGACGCCAAGCTCTCCCTCCAAAAATTGGATAAAGCCACTGAGAGCCTGGAAGACACCGGCCCGTTGAGCATCCTTGGTTCCATCGTCACGAGTCTGTTATAACCTCGCTCTTAAAAACAACCATGAAACGCATCCTCACCCTCTGCCTCCTTCTGGTTGCATCAATGCCCCTGCTCGCCGCCGACTCGTCTGATGACGCCAAGGCGCTTCAAGGCAATTGGATTCCCGTCAAGGCCGAGTTGGCTGGGCAGCCCATGGCTGATGCCGTGATGAAAAGCATCACCCTCAAACTGGACCACGGCAAATATTTGGTAACGGTCGCCGGCGAACCTGACAACGGCACTTATACGCTCGACCTCACTTCGAATCCCAAAGGCATGACCATCACCGGCACCGAGGGACCCAACCATGGCAGGACCTTTCCCGCAATATACGAACTCAAGGGGGACACACTCCGCATCTGCTACGACCTTTCCGGCGCGAAGCGTCCCACAGCATTCAAAAGTCTCGCCGGAACCAAGCTTTATCTGGTCACCTACCGCCACAAATAGGCGCAGCCATTTTTAGCTGGTGTAGCGCGCACTTTCTCGCCAGCCTGAAATTACTCCGTAACTCGATGGTCAATGGTCGATGTTCCCGCTTCGGTTCCGTCATATTATTTTTTCAAGCCGCAACTGCCCCCGCCTAACCCCGCTCCAGCTCCAAATAAATCGCCTTCAAATACTCCCCTTCCTTGAACCTCGCCGCATGATCGCTCGCGTGCCCGGTCGTCCGCAGTTCCGAGAATTTCCGGCCCGCCTTCGCCGCCGCTTCCCGCACCGCCCCAAAAAATTCCTCCGCGCTCACATGCGCCGAACACGATGCCGCCACCAAAATCCCGCCGCGATTCAGCGCGCGAATCCCCAACTCCGCCAGCCGCCCGTACGCGCGGACCGCCCCTGCCCGTTCCGCCTCGCGCTTCGCCAGTGACGGCGGGTCCAGCACCACCAGGTCAAACCGCCGCTCCGTTTCCTCCAGCCACTCAAACGTGTCCGCCTGCACCGTCTCGTGCGAACAGCCCGCCACGGCCGGAATCATCTCGTTCAGCGCAAAATTGCGTTTTGCCCCCGCCAGCGCGTGCGCGCTGATGTCCAGGTCCGTCACCGACCGTGCCCCGCCCCGCGCCGCGTAAAGCGAAAATCCCCCCGAGAAACTGAATGCATTCAACACCGTCCGCCCTCGCGCCAGCCCCTCCACCAATTTCCGATTCTCCCGCTGATCCAGAAAAAATCCGGTCTTTTGCCCCCGCAAAACATCCGCCTCGAAACGCAATCCCGTCTCCCAAAATACCACCGGCTCCGACAACGTCTTCCCGGTCAATACCTGCCCGTCCACTTTCTGGAATTGTGTCGAAGCAATTTGCTGAAGGTTGCGGCTCAGCCGCAGCACCACCCGCTTATTCGCTGCGGTTTCATTGATCAGTTCCAGCACCTCATCGAGCCTCGGCAACCACGCCGCCGTGTAAAGTTTCAGCACCAGCGTTGCGTCATACCGGTCCAGCACCAACCCCGGCCACCCATCGCTCTCCCCATTGATGCACCGGTATCCTGTCGTTCGCCCCTCTTTCTCACTCGATGTGAGAGACAACTGCCGCGAGAAACTCTCCCCATTCGGCGTTCGATGTTCGATGTTCGATGTTCGATGTTCCCCCTCCCTCCTCCCCAACGTCTCCTCCAACCGCCGCAGCCACCACGCGCGATCAATCATCACCGGCTTGCCCGCATGCAAAATGCGCACCCGGATCGGCGAGTCTGGATCAAACAATCCCACCGCCAGAAATTCGTCCTTGCGATCATAAATCACCGCCAGTTCACCCGCCTCGCCCGCGCGGTTTTGTTCCCGCACACTCTCCGCAAAGAGCCACGGATGGCCGCCGCGCAAAATCGTCTCCGCCGCCGCAGTCACCCGCAACCGCAGCCGCGTTTTCGCCTTCATCTTTGTCCCTGAAACATTCGCACTCAAAATATAAATGGATGGGCTGCGCTATTTTCAATTGGCAATTGCCATCAGTTTGATTGAAAAGCGGCAGAGGACTGCCGCTTTCGCATGGAAACATCGCACCTAATTTTAAACCTTAAACAAACTCATAACTCGTTCACCCCGCCTTCGGCAGCGTGAAATAAAACGTCGCCCCGCGATCCACAGCCGCGTCCGCCCAGATCCGCCCGCCATGGCGGTTGATGATCCGCTGTACCGTTGCCAGCCCGATGCCGTGCCCCGGAAATTCCCCCGTCGAATGCAGCCGTTGAAACGCGCCAAACAGCATGTTCGCATACGTCATGTCGAAACCCGCGCCGTCGTCGCGCACATAAAAAACCTGCTGCCCGTCCTGCATTTCACTGCCCACCTCGATGTGCGCGTTTTCCCGGCGGCCGGTGAATTTCCATGCATTGTTGATCAGATTTTCGAGCGCGACCCGCAGCAGCCGCTCGTCCCCCTCCGCCTGCAACCCCGGAGCCACCACCGTTTCCACCGGCCGTTTCGGCTCGACCTGTCGCAGGCTGGCGAAAATGTTTTCGGCCAGCAAACTCATGTCCACCGGCCGCCGCCGCAGCTCGGACCGAGTCACCCGCGACAAATGCAGCAGGTCATCAATCAGCCGCGCCATCTGCCGGCTCGCCTCGCCCACGAGGCCCAGATATTGTTTGCCCTGTTCATCCAGCTTGTCCTCATAATCCTCGCGCACCAGCTGGCTGAACGCGTCAATGCTCCGCAACGGCGCGCGCAAATCATGCGACACCGAATAACTGAACGCCTCCAGCTCGCGGTTGGACGCCTGCAATTGCGCGGTGCGTTCCGCCACCCGCTTTTCAAGCGCGCTGTTCAGGTCCCGCACTTCGCCTTCCACCCGCTTCTGGTCCTCAATGTCCGTGCTGGTCCCGAACCAGCTCGCGATACGCCCCCCTTCATCCTGGATGGGCACCGCGCGGATCAGGTGCCAGCGGTGATTGCCCGCGCGGTCCCGGAGACGGCACTCGACCTCCAAGTGCTCATTCGCCGCAACCACTCTTTGCTTGGCTTCCATACACCGTTCGCGATCCTCCGGATGCACGAACGGCAGCCAGCCTTCCTCATTTACCGCGCCTTCCGGCAGGCCGGTGTACTCATACCAGCGCCGGTTGAAGTAATCCACCCGGCCATCCGGCCGTGCGGTCCAGACGATTTGCGGCATCGCGTCCGCCAGTTGCCGGAAATGCGACTCGCTCTTGCTTACCGCGCGGTAAAGTCGCGCGTTGTCCAGCGCCGTTCCCGCCTCGGCCGCGATCCCCGCCAGCAAATGCTGGGCCCGCTCCGTGAAAGCCCCGGGCGCCGGATGGCCGAACAGCAACCCGCCCAGCACCTCGCCGGAACGCGAAACCACCGGAATCGCCAGATAACTGCGCACCACCATCGGAAGCGTTTCGTTGTTGGGTCGCGACTTGGATCTGGGCGTGCGGGGATCTTGCTGGAGGTCGTCTATGCGTATCACCTCCCGCTCCGCCTCCGACGCCGGGACGCTTGCCTGATGCTGCGGCAATGGCAGACGGGCAAAGATCTCCGGTGCCACGCCCGGGGTCGTGTAAAGCGAAACCTTCTCGCCGTGGCCGTTAAGATGCTTGTACGAAAACGCCCCAAACTTCGCCCCAGTCACCTGTTTGCCCGCCTCGACCACCACCTGGACCAGTTTCTCCAGATCCAATTCCTCCGCCAGCGAAGTCCCGATCCGGTTCATCGTCTCCAACGTCCGCGTCTCCTCCCGCAACGCATGTTCCGCCTCCTTCAATTCCGTGATGTTCACCATCACCCCCGTGAGCTTCACCGTTTTCCCTTCCTGTACGACGTTGACACTGTCGCGCATCCAGATGCTGTGCCGCTCCGCGGTCATCATGCGGAATTCAATGACATAGCTCTTCTTTTCCGCCACCGCCCGGCTCCGCGCATCAATCACGCGCGCACGATCGTCAGGGTGCAGGCGGTCCTGCCAGAAGCGCGGCTCGCGCAGCCATCTTTCCCTTGGGTACCCGAGTATCCGCTCCGCCTGCCGGCTCACGAACGTGAAATCTCCGGTCCCGCTGCCTGCCCAGACAATCCCCTGGATGGAATTGACCAGGCTGCCGTAATTCTGTTCGCTCTCCCGCAAAGCCTGCTCGGCGCGCCGCCGGTCGCTGATGTCAATCATCGCCGCGCGGAATTGCGTTGTGTGGTCCGGCCCAGCAAAAGTCTCGCTGACCATTTCCACTGGCCGCGTGCCGCCGTTGTCCCCGCGAAGCTGCAATTCCGTCGTCACCCGCTTCTTGGAATCCTTGCACCGGCGCAAATAATTTAAAAAACCGACAATATCGTCCTTGGGCAGGAACTGCACGAACGGCTCGCCCAACACCCGCTTGCGGGTCAAGCGCAGCAGCGTCGCTCCCGCCTCGTTGATTTCGACAATGGAGCCAGAGGGATTGAGCACCAGGTAACCGACCGGCGCCGCGTTAAAAAGCCCGGCATAATATTCTGCCAGTTGTTCCGCCGCCTGCTGTTCCTGCCGCAAGTGCTGCTCTTGCAATCTGAACTGCGTCAACTGCAGTTCCAATTCTCCAATTAACCGGTCACGGTCAACAAAGTCATTCGTTGACCGTGCTACCAAGGCCATCCGTGCGTTGCGGCGGCGTGGCGGCAACCGGGTTTTGCCCCGCGCGGTTCGTTTGTAATTGGTCGCCATAGCTGCCAGTGCCGCTGTTTTCCAACCATCCAGGTGATGGTCGTAGCCATCGCCGCGATTCCGGCGGAGGGACGAATTCTTCTCCATCCGGGAACGCCCGACGGATTCCTGCCCTTATTATGAACTCACCAGCCATTTTCTTCCAGCGGTAATTTGCGCTTCTTCTTCGTCAGCCCATGTCCGGGAACCTCCATCTTTGGTCGGGATGACACGATGGGCCGTCTCCCGTCGCCGTATGGATCAATGCGCCAACCACCAATGCCTTGACCGTGACCCTGACCTCCAGTGCCACCACCGAAGCTACTGTGCCAGCGATAGTTACAATCCCCGCCGACCAGACCAATGCCACGTTTAACATAACGACGCTGAACGACGGCATCATCCTGACCAGCCAGCAAGTGACCATCCCGGCAGGCGCGCCGAACTATGCAAGCGGCTACGACATGCTCGCAAGTCGGTTGGGCGTTCCGCCCCAGTATGGAATGGGACGCAAACCAATTTTTGGCATTCTTGACTGCGGATTAGCTGGACAATCCGCTCCCATTGTGACATGCTAACGGTGCTTGAACTGGAGCAAAGGAGAGGAGCGGCAGAGGACACCGTCCGGTGTCTGCGGGCACCCGGTTTATTCCCACCCGAAGCAAACCCACTTTCTCCAGCTACATTGGCCGGTGGAACAATTTCCCTCCCATTGCCCTGACCTTTTTCCGGCCCTCCTCCGCACCGGCGGTATTGCCCTCGGGCGGGCCAAATCACCCCCTTCCCCGCCCTTGGTGCCGCTTACTGGCCATTCTTCCCCCTCCCTTTCCCGCCTCCGGCCACGACCAAAGCGGCGGCTGTGCAGCTTATTTCAGGTTATTTCAGCTTATTTCAAAAAACAATTGTGGCCGGTCCTCAATCCTGTCCCCACCCCTTTCGGCGCGGAGTTTCTCGCCAAATCTCGCTAAATTTGCATTTCACCACAAAACTACCCGCCACCAAGCTCGCCCCCACCCGGTCCAAAAACAGATGTGCGCCCTGCGGAATGCGGGCTTTTTGCGCCAGCTTGCAAGGGAATACGACTTGGCACTATTTTTGCAAAGAATGATGCCGTGGATAAAATAAG
>JAQGPB010000253.1 GCA_028293265.1 Pedosphaera sp.
TTTCGACCCGCGCCACATTGTTGCCCTGCCAGAAGAAATTCGCGGAGAAGTCCATGTCGCCAACGAAACCGCCGCCAAACTAACCTCGCCGCAATTCTCCGCCCGCCGTCTGCAATTCGATGTCGAAACCGCCACCCCGGCAATGGTAACCGTGGCTCAAACATTTTATTATCCCTGGCACGCCTACGTGGACGGAAAGTCCGTCCCATTATGGCGCGCGAACCACGCCTTCCAGGCATTGGAAGTGCCCGCCGGCAAACATTCAGTCAGCCTCGTGTACGAAGACCGCCAGTTTTTCGCGGGCGCGATTGTATCCGTGGCATCGCTGTTGATTTGCGCGGTGACTTGGTTTTGGTTTCGTCCCAAATCTGCAGTTTGATGGTGAGCATGGCCCAAATCGCATCACAGTCCTTAGCCCCCTTCGCAGACAAAGATCCCAAACCCACTTCTTGCAATATCAGTTGCAAATTCACTGGACAACCCCGCCTCCTCCATGAGAAGATAGCCCCGCTTGAAAGGAGCGCGACAGAGGACACCCCAAGGTGCCCGCGAGAACTGGCCAAATCCCAGCCGGAGAAGCTCCCTTTTATCCAACCGCCTTTGCCAAGTCTTTGAAGCTCAGGAAAAGAAGCCCATTTCCATTCCTCTGCCCATCATTCCCCTGCCAATAGCCACCCCTCCCCGTCTGCCGCTGGTTGCGCCTTTTTGCGGCCCTTCAGCCTCAACCGCTTGCATTCCCCATGCTGCCAATTGGAACTTGGAGCTTGGTTATTCTCTGGAGCTTGGAGCTTCTCAAACGGCGCGGAGTTTCTCACCAAATCTGTCAAAATTTGCGAGCAAGCCCCTTTCCCATCCCACCCCTCAACCCTCAACCAAAAACCCTCAACCATTTTTGGCGCGGAGTTTCTCACCAAATCAGGCTAAATTCCACCCCAGCCTTGCTTATGAGCCCACCCCCTTCGTCCCATCTGTCCCATCCCCACCGGGAGCCTGGGTACATGTCGTTTTTTCGCACCGGATTTACCCGGCTTTATCCGGCAGCAATCCGGTCATTTCTACCGCCATTTATCACCTAATTTCGGATAATATCGCTTAATATCGGCTCTTTAAGAAAATTTATTTTCTCGTGCCATGGTCAAAATCAGACAGTTCACCCGTCCTTCGCCACCCCGAGACAAATTGATGGGATTGGCGGCCAGAAAAGCCTGCCAAGGAATGACCCGGGCATTCTTATGGCATTCAATCTCAAAATCGGCTATGCCTGACACCGAACCACAGTTGGCGATTCCGGGCGCCTTTAATCTTTATGATTGAATTCAAGTTTCCCTGCCCAAATTGCGGCCAGCGCATCCAGGCCACCGACGCCTACTCCGGCCGGCAGATCAATTGTCCCGCCTGTCAAAAACCCATGGTGGTTCCCCCGGCTTCCGGCGCCCAGCCGGCCAGCCCCGCAATGGCAACGCCGCCGCCGGTCCCGCCGGCCCAATCCGCTCCCAAGGCGCCCGGTGTTCAACGCCCGATGCCCGCTGCCAAGAAGTCCAATGCCAAATGGATTCTCATTGGCAGCGCGACGGGTTTGGTGTTGGTAGTTGGGGCGGTTGCCTTTGTGTTGTTCTCCGGCGTGTTGTCGCACTCAGCCGCCAACTCACCGTCCACGGGCGATAAACCGGTCGCCGCGCTTCAACGTCAAGCTTCCAAAAGCAGCGCGTCCGCCAGTCTGGCAGCTCTAAGCGCGGCGGAGATCGTGCAAAAGGTCGCCGACCAATATAATTCCCTTACCAGTTACAGCGCCACCGGCATCGCCGTTACCGAGATGGATATGTCGAAAGTTGACATAACGAAAATGCCCGGCATGGACAAAATCCCCGCGAGCGCGCAGAAATCGCAGGAATTCCAGAAAATGATGAGCAAGCCGGTGCGGACCGAGAGCGGGTTTACCATCAGGCTTGGCCGTCCGGACTTTTACCGGATCGAATGGGAGAACAAGGCCGGTCCGGCTGGAATGAACGTTGGAGTCTGGTCAGCCGGTGAAGGAGATTTTGTTTCGCTGTCCAAAATGAAATATACCAAGGTGGAAAGCCGCGACCTGGCGCTTGCTTCGGCAAATGGTGCTTCCGGCGGCGTTGCCTCCACCATGCCCGCGGTGTTCTTCAATGACCTTTCCAGCCAGCTAAACCTTTTCAAACAGGCGGCGGAACGGGGCGAGGACGACACTGTGGACGGCGAGAACTGCTACGTCCTGAACGGCGATGCCATGGGAGTGAAAGTGACTCTCTGGATCACCAAGGATACATTCCTCATCAAGCAAAAACAGATGCTCTTCGGCGGCACGTCAACGATGCCTGAAATGCGTGACGCCAAAATGGAAGCGGAGCTTGAAAAGCTGGGCAACCTGACCCCTCAACAAAAGGCCCAGGCGAGAGCCGCCATGAAAAACATGAAACCCATGCTTTCGCAGATGAAAGGCACGATGACCGAAACCTATCGAAAAATCGAAATCAACCAGCCCGTAAAAAAAGAGGATTTCAACCACGAACTCCCGGCGGACGCGGTGCTGACCAAGTCGCTGTTTTAAACTTGCGAAAATGAACCTGCCGGGAGAGAGTTCAACTGCACCTTTGAAAACACCGTCAACCATCAACACACGATCTTATGGCAACCGATAAAGCCGCTTCCGCCGCGAACGAACCGCTGGCCAATCTCGAAGAATGGGAAGACTTCCTGAAAGTGCGCTACCCGGAAAACAGCCCCGTCGGCCCCAACCCGGACAAAAAGGAAGACCAGTTCCGCGATTACGAAAACACCGCCCGGCCGACCGTGCGTGAATTCTACCGGCTCAACCACCGCCATCAGTCGTTTGATTTCGTCCAGCAGAAGCGCCGCGAATATCTCTCGCTGCAACGCCGCCAGATGAGCGTCTGGGAAGCGCTCGAATTTTTGAACACCCTCGTGGACGACAGTGATCCCGACACCGATCTCTCCCAAATGGAGCACCTGCTCCAGACCGCCGAGCAGATCCGCAAGGACGGCCACCCGCGCTGGTTCATCCTCACCGGCTTCATCCATGATCTCGGCAAAATTCTCTGCCTCTTCGGCGAACCGCAATGGGCCGTGGTGGGCGACACCTTCCCGGTCGGCGCGGCCTACTCCGACAAGATTGTCTTCCACAAATTTTTCGCCGACAACCCCGACAGCCAGAACCCGCGCTTCCAAAGCCGTCTCGGCATTTACTCCGAAAACTGCGGCTTGGACAACGTCCAGCTCTCCTGGGGCCACGACGAATATCTCTATCATGTGACGAAGGACTATCTCCCCAAGGAAGCGCTATACATGATCCGCTACCACTCGTTCTATCCCGCCCACAAGGAGGGTGAATACGATTACCTCATGAACGACGAGGACCGCGAAATGTTCAAGTGGGTGAAAGCCTTCAACCCCTACGACCTCTACACCAAAAGCGCAAAGCGCCCCAATCTCAAGGAATTCCGCCCCTTCTACGACGACCTCATCCAGGAATTTTTCCCCCCGGTGTTGAAATGGTGAACAGCTCGGCGGCCGCGAATCAACTGCTACTCGTACCGCAACGCATCAATGGGATCCAGCTTCGAAGCCTTCCATGCCGGATAAAAACCGAAGAACACCCCCACCAACGCGCTGAACAAAAACGCTCCGGCAATCCATACCGGCGAAGTCAGCGACGGCCAGCCTTTGAGCGAGGCAAAAATCTTGGAACCGCCCGCGCCTGCGGCTATGCCGAGCAATCCGCCCACCAGGCTGAGCGCCACCGCTTCGGTCAAAAATTGCATCAAAATATCCCGCCCATGCGCCCCCACTGCCATGCGGATGCCGATCTCGCGCGTCCGCTCCGTAACGCTGACGAGCATGATGTTCATGATGCCGATGCCTCCAACCAACAAGGAAACGCAAGCGACACCCGCCAGCATGATCCGCATGGTGCCGGAGGTGCTGTCGGCGATTTGCCGGAGATCGTCCTGCGTCCGCAGCATGAAATCATCATCATGTCCGGGCACGATCCGGTGCCGTTGGCGCAACAAACCGGCAATCTCCTGCTGCACGCTGGCCATGGCTTTGGAGCTGTTGGCCTGCACCATGATGCCGCGGATGTTGGTCGCGCCAAACAGCCGCTTCATCGCGCTGGAATAGGGCACGATCACCGTGTCATCCTGGTCCGAACCCGTAAAAGAGAAACCCTTCGCCGTCAATTCTCCCACCACGATGAACGGCACATTTTTGATGCGTATAACCTGGCCGATGACATTGCCATCTGGAAAAAGCTGGTCCGCGACGGTTTTGCCAACCACCGCCACCTTCGCCGCGGAACGCACGTCCATGGCCGTAAACATCGATCCTTCTTCAAGCGGCCATTGGCGGATCTCCAAGTAATCCGGACCTTCGCCCATGATGGTGGTGGACCAATTCTGGTTCCCGGAGGCCACCTGCGTCCCGTTGCGATATTCCGGGCTGATCACCGTGACATCAGGTATCTGGCGCTCGATGTCCAAGGCGTCCTCCACCGAAAGGGTGCCCGCATTGTTCCAGCCGCTCTTTGCGCCGCCACGGGTGAAACTGCCCGCAAAAACCTGCACCACATTCTGGCCCATGCTGGCGATTTGCGCCTCAACCTGCGACTTCGCGCCGTCCCCCAGGCTCACCGTGGCGATGACCGCGCCCACGCCGATGATCATGCCGAGCATGGTGAGGATGGTCCGCATTTTGTTCCGCCGCAACGCGCGCGCGGCAACTCGAAGAATGGCAAAAAGTTTCATGTCATGACACCAGTTGGACGGCTTCCTGCGCCTCGCGCAATTTGCGGAGCTCCTCCGTCGCTATCAGACGCTGGGC
>JAQGPB010000267.1 GCA_028293265.1 Pedosphaera sp.
CATTGCCATATTCCTTGTAAGCGAGTCCCAGCACATCCATTTCCACACCGGCAGCAACCAAAGCAACCACCGGGTGCATGTGCGGGGGAATTCCGGGCGTTGTATGCAACGCAATGGCTGTCCACACCAAGTCAATTTCCGGTTGCGGAATTCCGTGGCTGCGGAGGAAATCTCTGGCAGCATTTGCTCCGTCAACCTCAAATCGTTCCTTCGCAGTGCTGTGTTTGCGAGTAAGCCCCATGTCATGGAACATCGCGCCGGCATAAAGCAGCTCCGGATCAAAGCGAAGTCCGCGATGTTTGCCGGCCAGCGCGCCAAAATAGTAAACGCGGCTGGAATGATGAAACAGCAATGGTGGTTCTGTGTCTCTGACCAATTCGGTTATTTCGCGCGTGAGTTTGGTGTCAGGTATGATGATTCCTTCAATGGATGCGCTCATACTCGAACATTACCACACCCTTGGAGTCAGCGGAAAACTACACCGATGGGGTCAAGCCCGCATTCGGCCACCTGAACAGTTACCTTGGTTTTAAAAAGTGGCGGAAGCAAATTTGATGCGTTTGTCCTGTTGGAAGCTTCAATTTTTCGACGCCAAGAAAAAACTTGCGGTGATTCTGCGTTTGGCCAAGATTATCAGCATTCACCTGATATTCAGGTCGGTCACTTTTTTACAGGCATCTTATGGGACGCATATATAACAACATCGTTGAGACGGTCGGTCATACTCCGCTGGTCAGATTGAACAAGGTCACCGCTGGCGTGGACGCCACCATTTTGTTGAAGTGCGAATTTTTCAATCCGCTGGGCAGCGTGAAGGACCGCATCGGCATGGCGATGATTGAAGATGCTGAGAAGAGCGGCATATTGAAGAAGGACACCGTCATCATCGAGCCGACCAGCGGGAATACGGGCATTGCCCTCGCGTTCGTCGCCGCGGCCAAAGGTTATAAAATTATTTTGACGATGCCGGAAACGATGTCCTTGGAAAGACGGACGCTGCTGGCGATGTTGGGCGCGAAGCTGGTGCTTACGCCGGGCACCGAAGGCATGAAGGGCGCCATCGCGCGCGCGGAGCAGTTGGCGAAGGAGACGCCGAATTCCTGGATTCCGCAGCAGTTCGACAATCCCGCCAATCCGGAAATTCATCGCAAGACCACGGCGGAAGAGATCTGGAACGACACGGACGGCAAGGTGGATATTTTGGTTGCGGCGGTTGGCACCGGCGGGACCATCACGGGTTGCACGGAAGTAATAAAACCGCGCAAGGCTTCTTTCCAGGGGATTGCCGTTGAGCCCAAAGATTCGCCTGTGATTTCGCAGGCTTTGGCCGGGCAACCGCTGAAACCAGGGCCGCATAAGATTCAAGGGACTGGCGCGGGGTTTATCCCCAAGAACCTGCATTTGAAGGACAGCAAGGGCAATCCGCAGATTGTGGAATGCATCCAAGTGTCTAATGACGATTCATTTGCCATGGCCCGGCGTTTGGCCAAGGAAGAGGGGCTTTTGGTGGGAATTTCCACCGGGGCCAATGTCGTGGCGGCCTTGGAAGTGGCAAAACGGCCGGCCAACAAGGGCAAAATGATCGTGACAATAGCCTGCTCGACCGGCGACCGTTATCTCAGCACCCCGCTGGCGGCGGAAGCCAAGGCGGAAGTGGGCGGCTGAAAGCCGGGCAGGGGGGCCAATGGGGCGCGTTAAAATGTTAAAAATATTTGTTGCGCGGGCCTGATTTTCGTCGTAATTATATTGCGTAGGTCTGACTGATTGCGAACGGTTAAGCAGTTTTATCACTCTTCGGCGCAACAGTTTCCCAAAAATTCTAAATTCAAAAGTTTTCGGGGATAGTTCCAAGACCCTTCAGCAAGCACAGAGAAAAATATGAGTACACCGACAAATACCACGCCGGATTATGGCTCCGGTTATCTGGAGATTTCCGAAAAGGGATTTGGTTTTTTACGAACCGCCCAGAACCATTTCCACCCCAAGCCAACCGATATTTTCGTCACGCCCGACACCATCAAGCGCAGCTTCCTGCGCGAGGGTTGCCTGGTCACCGGGCCGACGCAACCGCCCCATCGCGGCAACAGCCCGCAGCTCAAGGCCGTTGATTTGGTCAACGAGATGCCTTTCACGGATTACACCAAATCCGTCCGGTTCGAGAACCTGACCACCATTGACCCGGTGGAAAAGTTCAACCTCGAAACTGCTCCTGACCTGTTGGAAACGCGCATCATTGATCTGGTCACGCCCATCGGCAAGGGCACCCGCGGGCTGATCGTTGCTCCGCCGCGCACCGGCAAGACCACCATTCTCAAGCAGATCGCCAATGCCGTCACCACCAACCATCCTGAAGTGCATGTGCTGGTGCTGCTGATTGACGAGCGGCCCGAGGAAGTCACCGATTTTCAACGGTCCGTCAAGGCTGAGGTTGTCGCATCCTCGAACGACCAGGATTTGGAGACGCACGTGCGGCTGTCGCGCTTCATGATTGAACGCTGCCGGCGCATGGTCGAATCGGGCAAGGATGTTTTTGTGCTGCTGGATTCCATCACCCGCGTGGCCCGCGCTTACAACAGCGTGCATGGCGGCAGCGGACGCACGATGACCGGCGGCGTGGACGCGCGCGCC
>JAQGPB010000270.1 GCA_028293265.1 Pedosphaera sp.
CGAATTGCAGGACAAGGGCGAGGCGTATTATTTCATCGCCAATTATCACTCAATGACGTCGCTGTTCGACCCGGACCAACGGCGCAAAAACACCTTGGACGTGGCGCTCGACTTTCTGGCGTGCGGACTGGACCCCAAAAAATCTGTTTTTTTCAGGCAGTCCGACGTGCCGGAAGTCACGGAACTGGCCTGGATGCTGACCACGCTGGCGCCGATGGGCTTGCTTGAACGTTCCACAAGTTACAAGGACAAGATTGCGCACGGGCTTTCGCCAAATCACGGTCTCTTTGCGTATCCCGTGCTGATGGCGGCGGATATTTTGATTTACGATTCCAACGTTGTGCCCGTGGGCCGCGACCAGAAGCAGCATGTCGAAATCACGCGCGACCTCGCCATCAAGTTCAACGAAGCTTACGGCGAAACCTTCGTGATTCCCGAGCCTCAAATCCGCGATGAAACGGCCCTGGTGCCGGGCGTGGACGGCCAAAAGATGAGCAAGAGCTACAACAACACCATCGAGATTTTCGGCGAGGAAAAGGCGACGCGCAAGAAGATCATGGGCCTGGTGATGGACAGCCGTTCGCCGGCCGAGCCCAAGCCCGATGCCGAAAAGAATCTCGCGATTCAACTGCTCAAGCTGGTCGCGCCGCCCGAGGTGTCGAAGGATTTTGAAGACCGTTTGCGCGCCGGCGGCTTGGGTTATGGCGATTTGAAGAAGGCGCTTTTTGAACAGTATTGGAACTATTTCGCCTCCGCCCGCGCCAAGCGCGCCGAGCTGGCGGCGAGCCTGGATTATGTGAATGGTGTGCTCGCGGACGGAGCGGCGCGGGCGCGAACCTTGGCGCAAAAAGTTCTGAAACGGGCGCGGGTCGCCAGCGGCTTGGATTGATTGGCGACGAGCTATTTCCTGACGCTGGCCCAGACGGCTTTCAGCGTGGCGAGGAGGAATCCCCGGATGAGACAATTCATTATTGCGAGAAAATAATTGAAACCCACGGGCGTGGTTTCGCCGGGCCAGAGGCGTCGCATATGAAAAATGATGCCCTCCAAAGCAAAGACCATGAAATAATGGCACAGCGCAAAAATGAGGACTTGTTGAAGGAAGCGCCGGTTCATGGCAGGCATCGTAAGGGGGAAAATTCAATGGCCAAACTTCCGAACGGGTTCAAACATCGTCCTGAGCTTTCCGATAACAGACCTGGGCACTTGAAATGTAAAATTCGTCCAGCCTTGGCTCAGGTTATGCTTTTATCAGGCAGAATTTCGCAGTTCAGCCACGATTTTTGGCCGAACGCCGCCATGTGGTTAATTTTTGCAGGACAAGCACATAAATTGTATCTGATGCCAATTGAAATGTCAGGTTGACGGATTATTTTAATAGTAATGCCATCGTTGGATTATCATTTTATCATTGTTGACGACGACGCGGATGTCCGGCTGTTTCTCCGGCGGCTTATTGGACGGCGTTATGAAACGGCAAAGATCTTTGACGCGGTCAACGGCCAGGAGGCCCTGAATCTCTTTGAAACTCATGGTGCCGACTTGATGATTGTTGATCATCACATTCCTTTGTTGGACGGTCTGAGTCTGATCCGCTTCTTGCGGGCGAAGGGCGTGGCGATTCCCCTAGTGCTGACTTCCCATAATCCGCAGGTGGAAAAACTCTCGGCCGGCGCGGGTGCCACCCGTTTCGTGGACAAAAGCCAGTTGCTGGAATCGTTGGAAGTTCTGCTCCCGCTTTGGTTGGAGAAATAAGGCGGCGCTGTTTCGAGTTCCGGGTTCCGAGTCCCAAGTCAGTTTTGAGGGGTTTATTTGGCGGGTTTTAGTTGTTGTTTAAGAAACCACTGGTAGAGGGCCGGGTTGTTGTAGGTCTCGGTCCATGAATTGTGGTTGGCCTCGGGGTAGATGGTGAGGTTGACATTTGGGTTTCCGCTCTGTTTCAACATTTTGACCATGCGTTCGGATTCTTCCAAGGCGACGGTCGTGTCTTTTGCGCCGTGGAAGGCCCAGATGGGAAGCTTTTTCAACGCGGGGGCTTTTGACTTGTCCATCATTGAAAGGATGACGCCGATGGAACCCTCGCCGCCGCAAATCGGCGCGACTGCCGCGAAGCGCTCCGGGTAGGTGCTCGCCAAACTCCATGTACCGTAACCGCCCATGCTCAGGCCGGTCAAATAAATGCGGTTCGTGTCCACGGCATATTTGGCAATGACCGAGTCGAGAAGGCCGAGGACGATTTCGTCCGACCACTTATGGCCTTCGGGACATTGCGGCGAGATGAGGATGAACGGGAAATCGGGGTTTTTCTCGATGAACTTGGTCGGACCATGGATGGCGGCGCGCCAGACATTCGTCCCGCGTTCGCCCGAACCGTGAAGAAACAGGATCACCGGCCAGCGCTTGGCGGCGCGGGCATCGTAATCTTTGGGCAAAAAAAGCAGATAATCGGCGCGGAGGGTGGCGGAGAATTTGCGGGCGGACAGGTTGTCAATCGCGGGCTTGCCCGGAACGGCGGCGGCTACTGGCTTCTTCATGGAGGAGCACGATGTAAGGGCCAGCACGCTGGCGGCAAGCAAGAAATGGAGGGCTTTGTTCATGGAGCGGTTATAGACCGGCGGGGAAGCAAGTTCAAGGTTTCGAGTCTGAGCTTGCTTCGGAGCGCGATCCTTTGCGAAATATGAAGTCCAACACCGCAGCCGAAGTAGTGAGCAGCGTCCAGTAAATACCGAAATACACGAATACCCCGCCAGCGCCCGCCGCAATAAAAGCAAGGTCCTTTGTCCGACCGAAGATTAAGAAAATGATCAAGAAGGCCACAAGCGGAACGACAGCAATGGGAAGCCATGCAGGAAAATGCCGCTTTGTCCGAAGCCAAGTGAGAAGCGTTGAAATCAGGAAAGAACCGGTCGAAGCAATAACTGCAACCAAACCCGCCATGAACATCAACATGAGAAACTCAGGAATAACCGCAACCGGAGTGTCTATGCCGTGAGGTGCCGTGGCAAGTCCCGCCACATAGCAAACAAATGTAAATAACAATGTGCCTAAGATGATGACTGCTCCGGCAAGGATGTGTCCCACCAAGAATTTAAGAACTGTATGAAACGTCACCATGGTCTTATCAAATTAACGGCCCGAAACTGAGCCACGCCATGACAAAAGGCAAGTCTTCGGTGACGTGCGTTCAACGTTCCGAATCGACGACCTGAAAAAATCCGCAAGAATCGATAAAACCAAGCGCCAAGCTCGAGCCTTGGATCTTTTTTTCTAGCAGGCTTGCGCGGTTCGAATCTCCCCACCTCCTTGACTGATGCCACTTAATCATCCGGCGGGCGGGCGGCCTATTATAATTTCACCGCTTGTTTGGAAAGAGTAATGGGAACGGGCATGCATTGCCCGGTTGCACGTTCCATATTTGGGTCTATTTTTGTTTATGAGTGAAAATGAAAAGCAGGGAATCGCTGACGAAAAGGAGTCGGCGCGGAAAAACCAGACGGAGCCCGCGGTCATGCCGGGCAGACCCTCCGACAGATTGCCGCACGCCCAAAAACCCGAATCCAAACCGCCCAGAAAGCCCGGCCCCAGCGTGGATATCGGCCCGGGGCCCGGTGCGGATGTGGTGGCAACACCGCCGAGAAGAATCTAGCCTGTGGGTAGTGGTACAGTTTGATGGTAGGGACGACCTGCGGGTCGTCCGAGGCCGCGCAGCAGCGCAGCCCTACCAAGTGAGGATTCAAAATGTACCACGAGCAGCCTGTGAGTTGCATTTACATTCGGCGTGACCGGTGTTAAAACCAAGTCGTGCTAAATGATTCTGCGATCTGGAAATCCTTGAGTTCATCCCGGCGGCTGGTTTTGATTGGCGGGCCATGCGCAATTGAAAGCGAGGCGCTCTGTCTCAAGGTGGCGGCGGCGTTGAAGAAAACCTGCGAAAAGCTGGGCATCGCCTACGTTTTCAAGGCCAGCTATGACAAGGCCAACCGGACGTCCAACCAATCTTTCCGCGGGCTTGGCCTGGAGGCGGGCCTGGAAATTCTGGGGAATGTGCGCGAAGAACTGGACGTGCCGGTGCTCACCGACGTGCATACCGAAGCCCAAGTCATCGCCGCCGGCAAAGTCGTGGATGTTCTGCAAATACCGGCTTTTCTCTGTCGTCAGACTGATTTGATTGTGGCGGCGATCAAGACCGGACGGATTGTGAACATCAAGAAAGGGCAGTTTTTGTCGCCGGCAGAAATGGGCCAGGTGGTGAAAAAAGCGGAGAGCGCCGGGGGCAAAAAAATTGCCGTCACGGAACGCGGCACGACGTTTGGCTACAATAATTTGGTGGCCGACATGCGCTCGATTCCCATCATGCGGCGGTTTGGTTACCCGGTGATTTTTGATGCAACGCACTCGGTGCAATTGCCGGGTGGTGGCGGCGACAAATCGAGCGGGCAGCGGGAGTTCGCGCCAGTGCTGGCGCGATGCGCAGTGGCGGCGGGCGCGAGCGGAGTGTTCATCGAAACCCACCCGGACCCGGACAAGGCATTGAGCGACGGGCCGAACATGGTCCCGTTGTCAGAGATGGCGAAGGTCCTGGAAAGTTTGGTGCGGGTGCGCGAGGCGGTGTCTTGATCTCCTGATTATGTCAAAAGAAATCACAGTGGATTTGTATGCCAAGCTGGCGAAGGTGAAATTGTTTCTGTGCGACGTGGATGGGATCTTGACGGATTCGTCCATTTTCATCGGAATGCCGGAAGAGATCAAACGCTTTCATATCCGCGATGGCCTGGGAATGCTGATGTTGCGCGAACAGGGGATAAAAGTAGGCTGGGTTTCGCGACGGCCCTCGCACGCCACGACGCGGCGGGCGGAGGAATTGAAGATTGATTTTTTGGAGCAGGGCAGAGGGAGCAAGGTCACGGTGGTGGAAAGCCTACTTGCCAAGACCGGCTTCCAGTGGGAAGAAGTTTGTTACATGGGTGATGACATCGTGGATTTGGGGGTGCTGCGGCGGGCCGGTGTGGCGGCGACGGTCGCGGATGCCATTTATGAGGCGAAAGTGGCGTCGCATTATGTGACCCAGGCGAATGGCGGCCGTGGCGGGGTGCGGGAGGTGGTGGAGCTGATTTTGAAGGCGCAGAACCTCTGGGAGAAACTGGTGGCGGAAAATTCCGCTTAGCGTATGCGCCGAAACCCAACTGCTGCGCGGTTCCTGCAAATTCTGGGTGTTGCCCTGGCGGTCGGCTGGCTTGGCTTGGGCATGGTTTTTTCGCAGGATAAGCGGCCGCAAGCCTCGGGCGCAAATGGCAGGCAGTGGATCACCTATGACCCGCCGAATGAGCAACAGTTGAAGCTCGAACTTTCGTACGCGGAGGCCGATCCATTGTCCGGTGGCGGCGGCAAAGTTTTGTGGAAAGGGGTTAAAATCAAGCAATTTCCCAAGACGGGTGGCGAGGCCGAGATGACCGCCGAGACGCCGGAATGCATTTCCGACAACCGGCTGACTGAAATCACTTCCAGCGGGCCATTGACGGTGCATGCCAGCAATATCTTCCTCGAAGGGGTCGGCTTTTACCTGACGCAGACCAATTCGGATTCGAGGCTGGTGCTCTCAAACGAGGTGCATTCCATTCTCCAAATCCGGCCGGCGACAAATGGGCCGCCGGTTCCAGCGACGAAAATATCCTCCCATCGCGGCGAGTTTGAAATGAAATCGGAGGCCACGAACGGACTGGCCCTTTACCTGGGCAGCGTGCGGGTGGACGATCCCCAGATGAAGCTGACCTGCGAATGGCTGCGCGCGGACCTGCCCAAAAGCGAGGCCGGAGGAGCGAAGCAGCCCAACCACATCGTGGCCGAAACGAATGTCGTGATTGATTTCGCCGGCACGAACGGCGAGCAGATCCACGCCACGGGCCAGCGGGGCGTTTATGATTATCTGGCCGCTAATACGGCCACCAACGAAACGCTGGAGTTGACCGGGCAACCGCGCGTGGAAATGACCAACGGCTGGATGACGGCGGATGTGTTCGTCATGGACCGCGCCCACAACAGGCTCCGGGGGCGTGACAATTGTCACTTCCATTACCGCAAACCGAATCAGCCGCCGGGCGCGCCGGAAACGCAAATCGCCTCCGATGCATTTGATTTTGACATGAACACGCGGCTGGTAAAATTCGCGGGCCACGTGGGCGCGAATAATGGGGAAATGAAACTGGCCAGCGAAATATTGACCTCGACCTTGCCCGGACAGGAGGCCGGCAAAACCAACCGCCTGGATCACATCCTGGCAGAGACCAACGTGGTCATTGATTTTCTCAATGTGACAAACGGGCAAAAGATTCACGCGACCGGCCAAAAGGCGGTTTATGATTACCGGGTGGCCGGCACGACGACCAATGAGCTGCTAGAATTGACCGGCAACCCCACCATGGAATTGACCAACGCCTGGATGACGGCGGATGTCATCCGCGCCGACCGCGCACAAGGCCGGATTTGGGGCGAAGGCAGCCATCATTCCGTCCTCAAAAAATCACCCGGCGAGCCAACGACCATGGACACGGAAATATTTTCGGACGAGTTTGAGTTTGCGACGGCGACCGGGCTGGCCGTTTATCGGGGCAAAGTCCGGGCGTATGATCCCCAGTTGAATCTGATCAATGCCCGTCTGCTGACCATCCAGCTCGCAAAAGACGACCGTCAAAAGACCAACCAGGTCCGCATCCAAAAAATTGTGGCCGAGGGCGACGTGGCGATGGATTTCGCACCGAAGGCTTTTGCCACGGGTGACATCACCAATCTGACGGCGTTTGCGGCGCGGTTGAGGCAGACCACCGCGCAGGACGGCGTCTCGCAATTTGTCAGCGGGCGACTTTCGCCGCCCACGCGGAGTCTGCTCGCCGGTTATGCTGGCGGGACGAATGCAGAATTGCAGAAGCTGCTGGCGGAAGAGTTGAACCGGCTGACGGCAGGCGGGCCGGTATATGAGGCGGTTCGTTTTACCAATGTTTATCTGTCGCTGGAAACTTCGGACCTGATGAAGCAACAACCGCTGGGCCTTGATTTGGTCCAGCTCAACCGCCTGTTGTTGCTGGATGCGTTTCGCGGGGAACTGGCCCGGGGCAAAACGGGGGACAAAACGCACGCGACCGGCGACCGGGCGGTCTATGCTTATCAGGGGACGGGCACAGCCACCAACGCGGTCTTGGAATTGTCCGGCCATCCGAAGCTCGTAAGGCCGGATGGCTGGTGGGCGACGGCGGAGGAAACCATCATAGATGACCGGACGCAGGGCACCACCCGGTTCATTGGCCAACCGCATTTTTACGCCGCTCTCAAAGACTTGAAAAAATCGCCGGGCGCGGCAAAAAAGGCAAAGAAGCAACCATGAGTTCACCGCAAACAGATCCCGCGCGACAAAAGATACCGCCTGCAGCGCCCGTCGCGACGGCAGTTTCCGAACCGCTGCTGACCACCGACAAGCTCATCAAGGAATACAAGCAGCGGCGCGTCGTCAATGGCGTTTCCATCCGCGTGGGCGCGGGCGAAATCGTCGGCCTGCTCGGCCCGAATGGCGCGGGCAAGACCACGACCTTCAACATGGTGGTGGGCCTGGTGAAGCCGGACGAGGGAGCAGTGCGTTTTTTGGGACGGGAAATTTCCCGCCTGGCCATGCATCAGCGCGCACGGCTGGGAATTGGCTATCTGACGCAGGAGCCGTCGGTATTTCGCAAGCTGTCCGTGGAAGAAAACATCCTGGCAATTTTGGAAACGTGCAAGATGAGCCGGAAGGAACGCGCGGTGCGGTTGAAATATCTGCTGGATGAGCTCGACCTGACGCGGCTGGCGAAGAGCAAGGCTTACACCTTGAGCGGCGGCGAGAAACGGCGGCTCGAGATCACCCGCGCGCTGGTCACGAGTCCCAAGCTGCTGCTGCTGGACGAGCCATTCAACGGCATTGACCCCATCGCGGTTTATGAAGTGCAGAAAAACGTGCGCCGGTTGAAGGAACGCGGGCTGGGCATCTTGATCACCGACCATCATGTCCGTGAAATTCTAAACGTCGTGGACCGCGCCTACCTGATTCACAAAGGCGAAGTCGTCTATGAAGGCGCGGCGGAGAAGATGCTTGAAGATCCGAAGGCGCGGGAGATTTACCTGGGGCCGGAGTTTAACATGTGAGCTGGGCAGGGCAAAGTTCCCCCACTGTGTCATCCCAGCTTGTTGATGGCATCCCGGATTTTGCGCGCGATGAATTCCTGCCGTCCGGCGTCGAGGATTTTTCTGCCGTCCTGCTCGCAAACGTAAAAAGTATCAATCGCCGCGCCTTTTTCAGTCACAATTTTGGCGGCGGTGATATTTAACCCCAGATCGGCCAGTGCGAGCGAGATCGTATAGAGCAGGCCGAGGCGGTCTTCGGTTTCCACTTCCACGGCGGTGCGGCTCTCGGACGTTTCGTTGTCGAAATGAATGTTGGTCGGCATCCGGTCCCCTTCATAGGACTGGTAAGGCGGACGGTTCCCGCGCTTCCGGGCGAGCAACGCGCCAAAATCCACCTCGTCCCCGGTCAGCAACTTGATCAGCAGCGTCTCGAATTTTTCCCGTTCCTCGCGGTTGGCCAGCTTGCCGGTCTGCGCGTCAGTGACAAAATAAGTATCCAGCACGATCCCGTCCGAGCGGGTGAAAATCTGCGCGCTGAGAATGTTCAGGCCGGCCGCGCTCAGGGAGCCACTGATGCTGTTGAACAGCCCGGCGCGGTCCCAGGTGCAGATTTTCACGACGGTGTAACCGCGGTCCGGCTCGTTGTGCCAGTCAATGACCGGTTCGAGCGCATGCTTGTCCTCCGCCAGTTGCAGGTGCAGGAAACGGTGGGTCAGCACCAGGTCGCGCGTGATTTCCGGCGCGTTGTGGATCTGGAAATAGCGCGGCGGCAGGCTGCCGAAATGCGCGTGCAACTCCTCCTCGCTGACGCGTCCGGGAAGCGAGCGGCCGATTTCCTCCGCCAGCAATTCACGCTGTTTTTCCTCGGCCATGATAAATTCCTTCCCGCCGGTCAGCAGCGGCATCGCCTTCCGGTGCAGCGTCCAGAGCAGCGAATCCTTGAAGTCGTTCCACAACTTGTCGCTGGTGGCCAGCGAATCCGCAAAGGTATGCAGCGTCAGCAAGCTGAGGGTTTCCGCGCTCTGGATCTGGTTGGCAAAATTGCGGATGACGGTCGGGTCCTCGAGGTCGCGGCGCTGGGAAACGCCCGCCATTGTGAGATGGTTCTCGATAACTAGGCGCAAGGTGTGCGTGGCCGAGCCGTCCAGCCCGAGTCGCCGGGCAAAGCGCTCCGCCAACAGGCTGCCGGCGTCGGCGTGGTTTCCGTTGGGGTTGGCCTTGCCGACATCGTGCAGCAACAGCGCGAGATAAAGAAGAAAAGGCCGTTCGAGGTCTTGAAAGAGCTGCGAGTAATGCGCGAAAGGCTCCTCGCGCGCTTCCCAGACGCTGTCAAGTTTCTCCAAACAGACCAGCGTGTGTTCATCCGCCGTGTATTGATGGTAAAACTCGTGCTGCACGAGGCAGGTGAGCTTGCCGAACTCGGGGATATATTTGCCGAGAAAGCCGACTTCGTGCATCTGCCGCAAAATGGGGGCGACGTTCCCGCGCTGGTTCAGGATGGTGAGAAAAGTTTCCCGCACATGTTCGTCATACAAAAAAGCGCGGTTCACCAGAAGAAGCTGGCTGCGGATGAGTTGCGCAAGATCCGGATGCAGCCGCAAACCGCGCTGCTGGGCATGCAGAAAAACCCGCATCAGGCGCCGCGGCTGCTCGCGAAAAACGCGCGGCGTCGCCGCATGAATATGGCCCCCGATGAACTTGAAACCATCCACCACCTGCGGCTCGGCGGCCTTGCGGCGGGGAATCAGGCGGCGGATGAATTGCAGCCGTTTGGGCGGGGGCAGCAGCGCGAGGCGCTGTTCCAAGGTGCGGTTGAGGAGATAGATGTTGCGCGCATGCACGTAAAATTCGCGCATGAATTTCTCCAGCCGCACGCTGGGCGAACGGTCATGAAAGCCCAGGTTATACGCCACCGCCGGCTGCACATTTTTGGTGAGGACATCCACCGGGCGGCCGACGTGGTATTGCAGTTCGTTGCGCACGCGCAGCAAATAATCATACGCCGCTTCGAGTTGCTTGCGTTCGGATTCGCTCATCAGTTCGCGCTGCTGCAATTCTTCGAGCGAACGGGTGCGATACTTGAAATAAGCCATCCACACCAGGTTCTGGTAATCGCGCAAACCGCCGCAGCCGTTCTTGATGTTCGGCTCCTGCATGGACGGCGAATTGCCGAACTTGGCGTGCCGGGCCGCCTGGTCCTCCAGCCGCTCGGCGATGTACGCGCTTTCGCTCCCTTCGACGCATTTGTTGAGCACGGCCTTCTGCAGTTTTTTGTAAAGCGGCTCGCTGCCGGCGATCAGCCGTGATTCGATGAGCGAAGTCTTGGACTGCATGTCCTCCCGCGCGGCAGTCACGCTGTCCTCGACGGTGCGCACCGAGTAACCAACCTTGAGGCCAAGGTCCCACAGCGGATACAGAATTCCGTCCATCATCTTGGCAAGAATCGGCAGCGGCTTGCTGCCCGCGCCCACCTGGCCCTCGTGCAGGAACATGAAATCAATGTCGCTGTGCGGATTCAGTTCGGCGCGGCCATAACCGCCAATCGCCACCAGCGCGATTTCTGGAAATTCCCGCTGCGACTGCTCGGAAAAACTCAGCTTCACGGCCTGCCACATGTAGCGCAGCAGAATATCCATCACCGCCGCCCGGCCCTGGCAGATTTCGCGTCCGCCCGCGCCCGCGCGATGCAGGATTTTCAAGCGGTGCGTCTCCACCTTGAGAAACGTCTTGAACCGGGCCAGTTCCTCGCCCGGCATCCGCCCCTCTGGCAGGACCAGCCTTCCGGCCGCGCTGGCTTCAATTTTTTCAATCAACGTTGACATCCGTTTCAAAACATTGCTGGGAAATCCCCTTGAACGCAAGCATCCAACAAAATCCAAAACCTTGCCGCCCAACCGGTGTTGGGTAATCTTGAACTCCGATGTCGAACAATCCGGACCCTGATGCCGCGCTGATGCTTCGCGTTAAACGCGGGGACGATGCCGCTTTTGCCGAATTGGTGGACAAATACAAGCAACCGGTGATGAACCTCGTTTATCGGATTCTCCACGATGCCATCGAAGCCGAAGATTTGGCGCAAAACGTTTTCCTTCAAGTCCATAAGTCGGCCCATCGCTATGAAGTCACCGCGCGGTTTTCGACCTGGCTCTTCACCATCGCCCGCAATCTCTGCCTCAACGAAATCCGCCGCCGCACCCGCCATCCCGCCGATTCCATCGAGGCGGCCCACGCCGAAAGCGACGACCAGCCCGCCCGCCAGTTCGAGGATCACAAGACTTTTCAGCCCACCGACAACCTCCTGCACCAGGAACTGGAGCAAAAAATCGAGCTCGCGCTCGCCGACCTGCCCGAAGTCCAGCGCACCGCCATCCTGCTTTGCCGCCGGGACGAGCTGAGTTATGAAGAAATCGCCGAGGTCATTGGCTGCTCGCTCTCGGCCACCAAGTCCCTCATCCACCGCGGACGCGAGACCTTGAAGCAGCAGCTCAAACCCTATTTGCGCAGCGGCGAATGGCGAAAAACCGCAAAATAAAAGCAACTTTGTCCCAGCCTTGGTTTTTAATCTGTTAATGACGCTATGAACGATCAGGACTACCACCAATTGCGCGAGCTAAGCTGGCGCCGCCCGCTGACTCCCGCAGAAGAAGCCGCGTTACAGACCTACCTGGCGACGAATCCCCCAGCCCGCGAAGATTGGCAGATCGAGACTGAACTCAACCAGCTCCTCGAAAAACTGCCCGAAGGCCCGCCCGTCTCCTCGAATTTCACCGCGCGCGTCCTCCAGTCCGCGCAACTCGAAACCGCCGCCCGCGAACGCGAAAGCACCCGCACCCCGGCATGGCCCGCATGGCAGCGTTTCCGCGCCTGGTTCCCGAAAGCCGCCGTCGCCGGCATGGCCCTCGGCCTTTGCTTCCTCAGTTATCACCAGCACGATGTGAATGCCCGCACGGCCCTCGCCCGCAATGTGGTCGAACTCACCGATGCCGTCTCGGCTTCCGACCCGGAACTCATGGGCGATTTTGAAGCCATCAGCCGCCTCAGCGATCCGCAACCCAAGGCCGACATCGAATTAATCGCCTTGATGAAATGATGACCGTGTTTTTTCGATATTCAAAAAGTTCCCTGCTGGTCTTGTTCCTCTGCCTTGGACTCGCGGGCGCGCTGCACGCCCAGCCGGTGATCACCGCAACAACCCACGCACTCGCCACCACCGCGCCGCCGCCGTTGCCGCAGCTCAAGTCGCCCGTGGAACAATTCCGCGAATTGCTCGAGCTCTCGCCCGCCGCGCGCGAAAATCAGTTGACCAACCGCCCGCTGGAGTTGCGCAAACGCATCCTCGCCAAGGTCCAGGAATACGAGGCGATGAAACCCGACGAGCGCGAACTCCGGTTGCGCAACACCCAGCTCCGCTGGTATCTGCTCTCCTTCATGGAAACGCCCCCCACCGAGCGCGCCACCCAGCTCGCCATGGTGCCCGAAGCCGACCGCCCGTTCGTCCAGGACCATCTCGCACAATGGGACCGCCTCCCCGCCGCGGAGCAAAAGGAAGTTTTGAAGTATGAGAAGCTGATGGAAAATATCGCGGCTTCCCCCAACAAAGTCCTCCCCCTGACCCCGGTGTCGAACGGCCAGGATTCGCTCAAAAACCTCGACAGCTTTCTGAAACTGCCCCCCGAAAAACGCGAGCAGATGTATGCCAGCTTTCAGAATTTCTTTGAACTGACCGACGCGGAGAAGCAAAAAACCATCGGCGTGCTGCCGCCCAACGAGCGCCGGCAGATGACGATGGCCTTGCGGAACTTCGCCTTGCTCCCCAAGCCCCAGCGCGAAAAATGCCTGAGATCCTTCGCCAAATTTTCCGACATGGGCGAATCCGAGCGCCAGGAATTTCTGAAAAACGTCGAACGCTGGCGCGAAATGTCCCCCGCCGAGCGCCAGGCCTGGCGCCAGCTCGTCAACAGCGTGCCGCCCGTCCCGCCGCTCCCCACCGGCGTCGCCTTCCCGCCGCCGCTCCCGCCCCGCCTGCCCCTTACCGTCAGCCTGCCGCCCCCCATCCCCACCAATTCGTCCCAGTGACGAATTCCATTTTCGGCGATCTTTCCCAATCTGATCAAAAACCCGTTGGACGTTTGCCGGCGCTAGATGCAGCACCTGCACCTGCATTGCCCCCCAAGGTTTCAACTGCTGCGGCCATGGCTTCAAGATCCTGCTTGGTCGCCCGCATCATGATCATCCCAGTCACGTCGTTGTAAAAAATGGATTTGCGCGGCATCCCAGGTTTAGTGTCCAAGTCCACACCAATTGCGTGTGCCAAGTTCATCAAACCCGCTCGTACATCGGGATTCTTATTGTCAATCCCAATGCCAAAGGCCCGCTCCAGCCCCTGGAAAAATGTGTTGGTATCAACCTTGTAAGCCCTCACCTCCAACGCTTCAACGGCGGACGCCGTCGGCGCGGTCGCAACTGCCACGGGCGACTGCGCGGTAACTGTTCTTGTCGGATCTACCGAAAACATGACGCCATAATTCTCAATCGAATATTTGATCGGTTGATCTGCGCATTTGGTGATCACTTCCAGCACGTCAATCAGGCGGACATGTTTGAGCTGAGGCCTTATGGTCACCGTGACGGCTGCCAAATCAAAGGCGCTGGCCGTCGGCAGGCCGGTGGCGGGATCAACCGCTCCGCCGACCTCCGGCTTCTCGCGGTTCAAGACAAAATTAATGCCGGTCTTGTCGGGGTCTCTTGCGGCCGCGATCTCCGTCAAATTGTTGATGACTTCGCTCAGCGGCAATCCATCGTACTGCACCGCATCCACCTTGATGTTGTAAAGTTTGCTCTCTAATGCCTGCCCTTCCTTGGTCAAATATTGGGCGTTGGCGTTGAGGTTACGCGAGACAGCAACCGGCATCCTCGATTCAGGGAGCGCGGCTGCCATTGGAACCGGCGCCAATCCTGTCGGCAGGGCAGGCGCGGGTGGTGGGGTCGGTGCCAAGCTTGTCGGCGCGGCAACCAACGGTGCCTCTGGCGCCGTCGGAACCGGAGCCGCCGCTGCCACTGCGGGGACAGCTTCAGGCGCGGTCAGCCCCGCCTGGACAGGAATGGTGGTTGAATTGATGCTGGCCAGCAATGCCAGCGTCGTCAGCGGCTGCTTCCAGTATTGTGTGATGGACTTCATGTTTTCTCCTTTGGTTAATGCCGGGGGAACCACCCAGGCGGTGCATAAAATGGTCGCGGTCACCAACAGCGTCGGCCCCAACACACGGGCCAGCCCGCAGCGAATGTGATTGGGCGGACGCCAGGTCTCACCCTCCAGATTGACAAGCCGTTCCACGCGCTGGCCCAGACCCGAGCGAAAACCGTTGCCTTCAACCCCCATTTGCCGGAACGCCCGCCGTTGGGTCAGCCTCGTGCCAATTTCCACAAGGCACTCGGCGAGAACACTTGGGCCATCCGCCACGAGCAGGCTGGCTTCGTCCGCCGCCAGTTCGCTCGCCGCATGCAATTGGTGCCGCGCGCGCCAGACCAGCGGATGCCACCACAGCGCGGCAGTCAGAAGGTCGGCCAGCAAATACCAGGCCGCGTCGTTTCCCGCGAGATGCGCGAGTTCGTGCGCCAGCATCGCTTCCTGTTGCGCGGCGGCGAATTTTTTAGC
>JAQGPB010000272.1 GCA_028293265.1 Pedosphaera sp.
TTATTCTCGCCGTGACCCTCATCGCGGTCATCGGGGTTTACTACTACCTGTATAAAGACTCATTCCGCAAACCGCGTATTCAAATCTCGCACACGATTCGTCCGCAGTCCTGGGCGCTCGCCCACAAGTCGGCGGATGCTTCCGACGACGATCTCACGCGGATCGTCATTTTCGGCATGGAGCAAGATTACAAACTGACGTCGGTCAAGGTAATCGCCATCCCCGAATTGGAGACCAACAAATACGCGCATCCGATTTGGGAATTGACCTCCGATTCCAATTCCGTGCCTGTAAGGGCATTTAACTATGGCGGGCACGTTCGCGGGATGCACCCGCCCGTCAAAGGAGCCCAGCCCGGTGCCCTGGCCATGAATGTTCCCTATCGCCTGTTCATTGAGGCCGGCCCCATGAAGGGCGTGCATGATTTCACCGTCACGGCGGAGAATCACGTCGCCCAGTAAGTATAGACGTTGTTCACGCGTGTCTTGGTTACGCGTGAATGAAAATTAATTGGGGTTATTTACCGGGAGTTCGCGGGGAAATTTTTTGTGGTATGGCGAATCGTGATCAACGATGACCGCCTCCGCCTCCGCCGTGGCCACCGCCACCGCCGTGGCCGCCGCCCATTCCGCCACCATGACCGCCGCTGAAGCCTCCGCCTCTGGCCATCTGTCTGCCACCGAAACTATGGACTCCACCGAAAGAGCGGTTCATGCCCGTTGCTTGATGGTTTGCAAATTGATGGTTTGCAAATCCGCCGTGATTAAAATTGTTGAAGCCCGACCCAAACCGGTTGCCGGTGAAGTTTCGTCCACCGAAATTGCGGGAGTGATCGAAACCACGAGAGCGGTCAAAGTCGCGCCCATGAAAGCGGTCAAAATCACGCCCACGATCGAACCCGCGATGAAACCGGTCAAAGTCACCAAAACCGAACCCCGGGAACCAGCACCACCCGAAACCAGGGGCGAAATTCCAAGCTCCAAAGCCCAACAGGCCCCAAGGATAGGAACCATAGTCCAGCCCCGCGTTCGGTTGCCAGCCCCAGCCGTAACCGGGTGCATAATTCCAATTTCCGTATGGCGAAAGCTGGTTGTAATAATCCGAGTTATCCTGCGGCACGTTGGAATAATCCTCGGCAGGCTGCTGCGGATTCGGCGGGTAGGTGTAACCCGGCATTGTGGTTTGCGCCTGGGCCGCATACGCGCTGGCCTGCGCCTGCAGGACGCGATCATGGCTCAACATCTCCGCCGTTACGGTCGCGGACACTCCCATCTGGTGCAACTCAATGATGCCGTCAGGCGTCAAGTTGAAAGTGGATTGAGAGTTTTGGACATAAGCCTTTACCACATCGTCCGGCACGCCCGAGGAAATCAACTTCAGCACTTCACGGGCGGGTGGCGAGAGTTTCGCCGTGAGATCGGGAGACGTGGGTGGTGCAGGAGGCAGGGGAGCATTATTATCCGTGGCAATCACTGCTGCGCCGCACAACGGCACGAAGGCCACCGTCAGGCCCAGGCAAATCAACCTTTGAAATCCTTTGAATGCTTGAAGTTTCATAATTAACAGATCCAGGTTAGTTCTTTCTGCTCGTACTATACCACTCCGTCCCCAAGGGGCAAGGGGACGGTCGGCAAGGCGGATGCATCTAGCCGCATATCAACCTGTGATGGCCTGAGAAGAGCAAAGGGCGGGCGAAGTGTTCCTTTTTGACCATTTCATAAAAAATAGTTTTTTATAGCCCGGTTTATCGCGGTTGATCCCGGTCAGGTTTCACTTTTGCCCGGATAACAAGGTGAGATTAGGACTGATTTGGTGAGAAACTCCGCGCCAAAATGGTTGAGGGTTGAAGGTTGAGGGTTCTGGGTTCTGGGTTGAGGTTGGGGCTTGCTTGACTCGGGAGAAGCTCCAAGCACCAACATCCAAGCACCAGAGAAGCTCCAAGCACCAAACTCCAAAACGGATGCCGGTTAGGGCTTGGTTGCCGCCTTGGTGTGGCTTGATCGGTTCGGTTCGCCAAGCGGCGCGAAGCGAACAAATGTGCGGAGTGCGGAATCGGGGGTGCAGAAAAGATGCGCGGCCTGAAGGCAAACCGGGCAAAACCGGGCAAAACCGGACGATGCCGAACCGGCAGATTTGAAGCGGGAGAATTTGTTACTGGACGGTTGCAGGCTGCATTTTGCAAGAAAGTGGAGCGGAGCCATTGGGCGTTCCGGTGCGTTGGGAATAACGGGGAGGGTTTCCGGCAGGGATTCAGCCAGACTGCATGGACACCGGAGGGTGTCCTCTGTTGCGCTCCTTTCAAGCGGGGACATGGTCGCATGGACAAGGCGGCCTGTCCAGTGATAATGCAGTTGGGCGGGAAAAATAGATTTGCAGCGGACGTCGCTGTATTTTTGTTTTTTCCGCCTCTCGTCAACGTTGTGAATGCAGCCCTACGTTAATGGAAAACCCCGTGAAACCAGGTGCGTCCGGCCTACTTCGCAAAATGGCAGGCCGCCCAATGACCGGGCGTCACTTCGCGCAACGGCGGAATCTCCACCTGGCAGCGCGGCAGTTCGGCAATGGGACAACGCGGGTGAAACGGGCAACCCGAGGGCGGATGAATCGGCGACGGCACGTCTCCGGGGAGGACGATGCGTTTGCGCTTGGAATCGGGGTCCACCACCGGCACCGCGGAAATCAACGCCTGCGTGTAGGGATGCTTGGGCTCGCCGATGATCGCCCTGGCCTCGGCCAGTTCCACCACCTTGCCCAGATACATCACCATCACCCGGCGGCTGATATGTTCCACCACGGCCAGATCGTGCGCGATGAACAGATACGCAATCCCCATTTTTTGCTGCAAATCCTGCAACAGGTTGATGATCTGCGCCTGCACCGAGACATCCAGCGCGCTCACCGGTTCGTCGCAAACGATCAATTTCGGTTCGACCGCCAGCGCGCGCGCGATGCCGATGCGCTGCCGCTGTCCGCCGCTGAATTCGTGCGGATAACGCTGCGCGTGCATCGGGTCCAATCCCACCGCGCGCAACAAATCCATGATGCGCTTCTGCCGCGCGGAACTGCTTTCCGCGAGTTGGTGAATATCAATCGCCTCGCCGATGATCTGGCCCACGGTCATGCGCGGATTCAACGAACCGTAAGGGTCCTGGAAAATCATCTGGAACTTCCGCCGCCGCGCGCGCAAGGCCGACCCGCTCAATTGCGCGATGTCCTCGCCCTCGAACAGGATGTTTCCCGCCGTCGGTTCCACAAGCTTGACGATGGCGCGCCCGAGCGTGGTCTTGCCGCAGCCGCTCTCGCCGACCAATCCGAGCGTCTCGCCCGGCTGGATGGTGAAGCTTACGTTGTCCACCGCCTTGACGTGTGCCTTCACGCGGCTGAACAAGCCGTGCTTGACGGGGAAATGGACTTTTAGATTTTTTACTTCGAGGAGGTTCATGTCCGAAACAGCCTAAAGTTTTGCAACGAATTGTTCGAGTGTTAATCCGGCCTGCTCAATGATGCCCTTGAGCGTGCCCGGCTTGAGCGGTTTATGCTGAGGCACAACCACCGTGCGGCTTTCCTTCCGCAGAATGAGATGCGAGCCGGTTTGGCGAAGTTCGACGAAACCCAAACGTCTCAATGCGCGCGCCGCCTTAACGCCGCTTACATCACGCGGCAGTTTCACGCGAGCGCGAGCACGGGATCTTCGGAAAAGTGCAACCGCACCCGCTTGGGCCGTTGAGCCGATTCGAAATAACCGCCCACGGCGTCGGCAATCATCGCATCCAACTCGCGAAACGAATCGCCTTGGGTCGTAATGCCCCCGCCGCCGGGCGCGTCCCATCGTGCCACGTATCCCCCACTCTCGCGGCAAGGTTCGACCGAAAAGGTTATTTCATTCATGGGCGAGGGTCCTTTGGGCTTCATTTCGATTGAGCGGCCAGTCGCTTAACTTTCCATCCTCATCGTTCCGACGCGAACTCGACATCAACTTGTGCAGCTTGCCGCCTGGTTCGGCATCAACCCGCATCTGCCGGTCCCATTCGTCGTCCGGCCACGGATGAAGCAATGCCTCCAACTCACACCGTTCCTGCGGTGAAAGTTGGTCAATGGCAGCCTTGATTTCAGCAACCGTGCTCATGAGGGCAATTTAAACGCAGATCGCGCCACACGTCAATTCTTCCCCTCCGGCTTCGCTTCGATGCGTTTGAGCGCTTTGGCGGCAGCGGCCTCACGGTCTCGTTTGCCTTGCGGATCTTTCTTCGCGAGCTTGCGCAAAATGGGAATGGCCTCCGATGCCGCCGGGCCCGCGCCGCCGAGGGTTTCAATCGCAAAATCTTGAAAAAGAGCCCCTTGCTCAATCTCCTTCATCAGAACCAAATGGGCCTCGTGATCCGCAGGAACAATTTCCAAGACGCGTGCAGCCGCATTAACCCGGGTAGTGGGATCATTTGCCTCCAATTGCTTTTTCATCGCAGGAAGAAATGTCTCCGGCGGTACTCCCATCTGTTTGAGCGCAGTCGAAATCCGGGCATACAGCATGGCGTTTGTTGAGTCCAGCGCCTGCAGTAAAGCGGGGACTGCCATTTTGGCACCCGGACCAATCTCACCCAAACCCCAGACCGCAGACCCCCGATCATTCGCGGGTTGGTGGTTCGTCACGCCGTCCATCAGAAAGGCCAGGGCATCCGTCTGGCCAGGATCAATTCGGAATAAGGCTGTTGCCAGGCTGCACCGCGAACTCCAATTCGCTTCCTGCTCGAACAACTTCCGTACCAAAGGTGCGGCGGGAACGGCTGCGCCGCCGATTTTGCCCAAAGTGATCGCCGCGCGCAGGCCCATACCGGCGTGATTGGTTCCAGGGGATTCTTTCAACACTTCGATCAAAGCAGGCACGGACGCCTCGGCTCGCGGCCCAATCCATCCGAGCGATTGCATGGCAATCAGTCGTGTATGGCCATTGGTATCCTCCAAACCCTTTGCCAGATACGGAACTGCTTGTTCAGCCCCGTCACCTACAGTTCCTAAAATAATAAGTGCCTGGTTGCGTTCAAACTGACTGGTTGATTTCAAATGCTTTTGAAGCAAAGGCAGAATTTGCCCCGCCGGCGGCTTGAGCTCCTCCAATGCAAACGGGGCTTCCTCGCACATCGTGCGGGCATTCACCAGCAAAGGCAGACCCCACGAACGAGGTGCCTCATTGATGAACCGGTACAGATTGCTCTTTGCCGCCGAATCCTCACGGATGGAAAAGGCCTGTTCGAGCAGATAGGGAACGGCGTTTGTGCCCATCTTTTGCAATGCCGCCAAAGCCTCCCGCTCCCGAATCCAATCGTAATTCCCATTCTGACCCGAACCACAATACTCTTTGAACCAGTAACTCACTCGCCTGCCCTGAAATTTCGGTTCGCTTGCCAGCGGCAGGTATACCCGGAGGCCTGCCACCAGCAAAATTACCGCCACCACGAGCGCTGGAACCCGGCGCTTCATGTTTCGCAGGGGTTCACAATTCCTTCGCGTAAAGACACCTTACCCACCGGTTCGGTTCCACCTCCGTCAATTGTGGCATCGTTGTGCCGCACTCGGGATGCGTGGAGGCGGAGGGGCAGCGCGGATAAAACCGGCAGCCGGTTGGGAAATTCCCCAGCGTCGGGACGTTGCCGGGAATGGCCAGGAGGCGCTTTGCGCCGCCGCTCAACTTGGGCACCGAGTTCATCAGCGCCTTCGTGTAGGGATGCAGCGGACGCCGCAGCAGATCCCGCGCGGGCGACATCTCCACCACCTGCCCCGCATACATCACCGCCACGCGGTCGGCGATGTCGCCCACAATCCCCAGATTGTGCGTGATCAACAAAATGCTCATGCCGAGCCGCTGCTTCAAATCCAGCAGCAATTCCAATATCTGCGCCTGAATCGTTACGTCCAGCGCGGTGGTCGGCTCGTCCGCCACGAGCAATTTTGGTTCGCTCGCCAGCGCCATTGCGATCATCACGCGCTGCTGCATCCCGCCCGACATCTGGTGAGGATAATCCTTGATGCGCGATTCCGGCGCGGGAATGCCAACGAGTTTCAGCAACCGGATTACCTCCGCATCGGTCGCTTTTTCGGGCCGGTGCAATTTGAGCGATTCCCTGATCTGATTGCCGACGCGAAAGACCGGGTTCAACGACGCGCTCGGGTCCTGGAAAATGTAACTCACCGTCCCGCCACGAATGCCGCGCAATTCCGTCTTCGACATTTTCAAAACGTCGCGTCCGTTCAGCAAAATCTCGCCGCCCACATAGCGCGCCGGCGGTGTCGGCACCAAGCGCGCGATGGACAGCGCCGTCACGCTCTTGCCACAACCGCTCTCGCCCACGAGGCAAAGCGTTTCGCCCGCGTTGATCGAGACCGACACATCATCCACCGCGCGGAGACTTTTGTCTCCCGCGACGAATTCCAGTTTTAGATTTTTAATTTCCAGGAGTGGCATTTTTTCAAACTAGGTGTCAATTTTTAGCGCGCAAATCTCACCCGCTTTTCGTATCCACCGCATCCCTTAAACCATCGCCGAGAAAGTTGAAAGCCAGAACGGTGATGAAGATGGCCGCCCCCGGCGCGAGCAGCCACGGATATTGCGTCAAGTAATCGGGGTTCTGCGCCGCGTTGAGCATGATGCCCCAGCTCGCATCCGGTTCCTGGATGCCCACGCCGAGAAAGCTCAAGACCACTTCGCCCAAAATAAAATAGGGCACGCTCAACGTTGCCGCCACAATCAAGTATGAAAATGTCCCCGGCAGAATATGCCGCGTCACAATCCGCCAGTTCGACAATCCCAGTGTCCGCGCTGCCAGCACATATTGCCGTTCGCGCAATGAAAGCGCCATGCCGCGAATCACGCGGGCCGTGCTGGCCCAGCCGATCAAACTCAAGATCGCAATCATCAGCAGATACAAGTTGGTTGAGCTCAGGTTCGCCGGAAACGTCGCCCGCAGCGACATGATGAGATAGAGCGCCGGAATGGACATGATCAGCTCGGTAAACCGCATGATGACCGTGTCCGTCGCGCCGCCGAAATAGCCCGAGATGCCTCCGATCACCAACCCGAGGCTGAACCGGATGACAATCCCGATCAGCCCGATGGAGAGCGAAATTTGCGAACCGAACAGGAGCCGCGAAAAAATATCCCGGCCGTATTGGTCCGTGCCCAGCAGATAAACCGGATGGTTTGCATCATCCGTGCCGAACAAATGCACCCGAGCTGGTATGAAGCCCAGCAAGTTGTATTTTTCTGCCGTCACAAAAAAATGGAGCGGCGTCAATTCTCCTGGCACCGGCTTATATTTTGACGAACCCGGCGCGGGTTCATAATGCCGCACCGCGAGGTGCACGCCTTGGAACCGCAGGGCTGTGGGCGGATGAAAAAATCGTTCCCGATCCTGCCGCTCGTAACCATACGGCGCAATGAAGCCGGCAAACAATGCGGCGAGATAAAGCAGGATGAGAATGATTCCCCCAATGAGCGCGACCCGCTGGCGGCGCAACCGTTTCCAGAAGATGCCCCAGGGCGATTCGATTACCGCGTCCCTTTTCGCGAGGGATTCGAGCTCCAATGTGTCTGGCGCGGTTTCCATTATTTCAAACGGATTCGCGGGTCGCTCCAGGCGAGCAAGAGGTCCGCCACAAAATTTCCCGCCACCAGCAATGCCGCCGCCATGACCACGCTCGCCACCACCAGGACGTAGTCCTTGGCGAGCAACGCTTCCATGGTCAGCCGCCCCAGACCCGGCCATGCCATGATGTTTTCCACGATGAATGCGCCGCTCAACAATCCCGCCAGGGAATATCCAAAAATCGTCAGCAACGGATTGATCGCGTTGCGCAAGACATGTTTGTAAATCACCCAACCTTCCGGCAGCCCTTTCGCGCGCGCCGTCGTCACGAATTCGGCACGCAACATGTCCAGCAGATTGGACCGCATCTGGCGCATGATGCCGGCGAGTTCGCCCGCCGCCAGTACTGTGACGGGCAGGATGAGATGCTGGAAACGATCCATGAATTGCTGCCCCGGCGTCATCAGATCATGCAGCGAACTTTGCGCCCCGCCCACCGGGAACCAGCCGGTCGCCGCTGCAAACATCAATGCCAGCAATGCCAGCAGTACATCCGGCACTGAAAGCCCCACAAACGCAATCATCGAACACAACCGGTCCACCCACGAATCCTTGTTCACCGCCGCCCAGATTCCCAATGGCACCGCCACGCACCACGACAGCACCACTGCTCCCAAGGCGAGCACGAAGGTGTTCCATAAACGGCTCATGATCAGTTCGCTCGCCGAGATATTGTAGGCCACCGAATAACCCAAGTCGCCGCGCACCGCGTTTTTGAGCCAGTACGCGTATTGGACATACCAAGGCTTGTCCAGATGCCGGTCCGCCCGCAATCGCGCCACCGTCTCCGGCTTTATCTGCGGGTTTTGCTCGAGCTTGGTAAAAAAATCGCCCGGCGTCAGCGACATCAGCATGAAAGTGAGCAGCGAAACCCCCAGCAAAATCGGGATTAAATGCAGCAGGCGTTTAAGAATGAAGGACCACATCTTCTATCAAGCGAAATTAAAAATCAAAATGGCTGTGTCAATAATGAATACTGATGATTCACAATGGGGTTTACCATAGATTCATTCCGTTAATGCTGCAACCATTTGCTGAAAAAAACTCCGTCAACGCGCCCGCAACTCTTCGCTAGGCCTGATTCCTGACCTTCCCAATCACGGCTTCAATGCGGTCGAACTGCATTTTACTACAGATCGCACGCGCTCCGGCCTTGAGCATGATCTGATTCCCTTCCTCATGGGAAGAAACGCCGATCATGGGCAAGGCTGGAAACATCGTGTGAATTTCTTTTACCAACTCCGCCCCTTTTCCGTCATCCAAGTCATAATCCACAAGCACCAAATCGCACTGTCCCGCCAAAACAATTTGTCGTGCCTCGGCAAGACTGGGGACGATTGTGACTTCATGGGCGGATAAAAACTGCGAAGTGACCTGCCTTGCGAACACCGAATGATTCTCCACATAAAGAATCTTTATGCGCAAGGTTCCATGCTAATCCTTGGTGATGTTCTTCATCGCCTGTTCCAATTCCAGGCGGAAGGTTTCGCGGCCGGTTTCGGATGTTTCGCGGGGAACGCGCAGCGGTTTTTCAAAAATCATTTCGCAGCGCGAGAAGGGCAGGGGAATCTGAAAGCGGTCCCAGCTTTTCACGGTGATTTTCCAGCCGAGGTTGAACGAAACCGCCACGAGGGGCAGGCCGGTGAGCTGCGCAAGGGCGACAACTCCTTCCTGCACGACGCAACGCGGGCCGCGCGGGCCGTCCGGCGTGATGGCGAGGTCGTAGCCGCGTTTGGCCCAGGTGGTCAGTTCGCGCAGGGCTTGCGGGCCGCGCCGGCTGGTCGAGCCGCGAACGGGTTGCACGCCGGAGTATTGCAGCACGGCGATCAACATGCCGCCGTCGCGGCTGGCGCTGGCCATCGCGGCGAGGCCGGAACTTTTGTTGTATTTTTTGATGTAGCGAAAATAGGACGCCATGCTGAGCGCGAGCCGGTTGTGCCAGATGCAGTAAATGGCCGGGCATTGCAGGTTCCCTTCGCGCAGGCCGGAGCGGTCGGTGAAGCGGTAACGCAGCGTGGCGGAAACGAGACGCAGCAGGACATGGATGATCAACGCCGCCAGGCGTTGATGCCACCGGGGAGTTTCCGGCACCACGATGCGCGGGGATTTCACGGCGACCTCCGGCATCACGCACCCTTTTTGAGGCTGGCCCGCACCAAATCTTCCACCGAGGCCTGCGGCCCGAGCGCGTTTTGCGCCGCCCGCACCGAGTCGTGCGCCTCGATTTGTTTGAAGCCCAGGGCCATCAGGGCCAGCACGGCGTCGTTCAACTTTTGGTCGCCGGGAGAAAGCGCCCGTTGCGCGCTCATCGCTTCCCAAGCGCCGGCAGCGCCGATTTTGTCCTTCAATTCCACGACGATGCGTTCGGCGGTCTTCTTGCCGACGCCTGAAATTTGCGAGAGCGCCTTCACGTCACCGTTGGCAACCGCGCCGCGCAGCATGGTGACGTTCATCCCGCTCAGAACGTTCAAGGCAAGCTTGGGGCCGATGCCGCTGACGGTGTTGATGAGAAGGCGGAACATTTCGCGTTCAGCCGCGGACATGAAGCCGTAGAGAACGTGCGCGTCTTCGCGAATCGCGAGGTGGGTGAGCAATTTCACGTCGTTGCCGGGCTGGGGCAGTTTGTCGAATGACGAGAGCGGAATGAGGATCTCGTAACCGACGCCGTTGACGTCCACGGTGACCTGCGTGGGCAGGGCATCAACCAGTTTGCCGTGCAAAAAATTAATCATGTTAAAAATCGTTCGTGGCGGATGGCATCAAATGCGTTTGGGTGGGTTGAGGGAATAGCGGCCGGTTTCATGGGCGTGAGTCAGGGCGAGCGCGAGGGCGTCGGCGGCGTCGGGTGCGGGGAGTTCCGCGAGGTGCAACATCCGCTGGACCATTTTGGCGACGGCGATTTTTTGCGCCGCGCCGTAACCGACAATCGCCTGCTTCACTTTGCGCGGCGCGATTTCGTAAATTTGCAGTCCGCCTTCCGCGAGAATGGTGAGCGCCGCGCCGCGGGCTTCGCCCATGATGAGCGCGGTCTGCAAATTTTGCGCGAAGAACAATCCCTCGATCACACAGACGGTGGGCTTGTGCTGTTTGATGAGGTCGCGGAGAGTCTCGGCGATCTTGAGCAGGCAGCGCGAACGTTCCCACGCGGCGGGACAAACAATGGTTCCGTGGGCCAGCGTCTGCGGATGGGGCTTGGCCAGTCGGATCACTCCATAACCGGTGCCGCGCAAGGACGGGTCCACGCCGAGCACGACCTCGTTGGTGCTGGCAGCGCGGCGGATGCCGGAAGGCGGCGCGGGCGACGGCGTCGAGGCGCGCTCCGAACCGCTGAGCCGGTCTTTCATCTGCTTGAAGTGATGGAGGCTGATGCCCATTAAGTCAATAGTGCCAAACGAACTTCGCTTGCAAAGGAGAAAGGAGCCAGCGGGTAAAGCGTGGATGG
>JAQGPB010000297.1 GCA_028293265.1 Pedosphaera sp.
ATCGTGTTTGGCGTCGAGACGCTTGATCTGCGCCTCAAGCGCGGCGATCTCTTCCTTCAGCGCGCGGGCTCGTTCGGAAATGGGATCAGTTTTTTTGTTGAACCATCCCATGCCGGACAGGGGTTAACGTCGCAACAGCAGGATCATCAACACGCCCACGACCAGTGCGACGGTTGCCAGCGGCCAGGTGAGCGCGAGCCCGAGTTTGCAAAGCTGGCCAAGGCTCTGTCCGCCCAGCCAGGCCGATGCGGTGACGGCACTCTTGGCCTGCGCGCCGGCTTCGGCTCCGCCGGACAGTACGGGAAATTTCAGGCGCGCTGCGTTCCATTCCATGCGGGCGTTTTCAATCACGGTCAGGGCCCGCGTCAGTTCCACGGCGAAATTGTCCTGGGTCCAGGCTGCCTCGTTGGTCAGCGCGACTTTTCCCAAGGCGGCCTGCATTTCGAGCAAGGATTTGGCCATTTGTTCCGCGTCGCAGCGGGCGGCAAACTCGGCTTCCGTGAGCAAGCCGATGCCGCGCGTGAGATTTTGGATGGTTTCCTGGCGGCCATTTTGAAATTCAATCTGGCGGCGGCGGGTTTCTTCGAGGCCGGCGCGCTCGCGCTCCAGTTCCTCCTGCACGCGTTTCAACTCGGCCAGTTTCTGCTGGGTTTCGCCCACCTTGGAATCCACTTCTTCGCGGGTGGGGGCGCGGTTGGTCGCGGCAGCGGCGGCGCTCACCGAACCGGTGTAAGCGGCCTTGCGCGCGGCCTGAAAATCGCTGTCCTCGAACTCGGTGGCATCATATTCTGATGGCATGGCCGAACTTTAGTCACTGGCATTGGCGGTGTAAAGGAGTCTGTTGTTATTTACGATTTGCGATTTGCAATTTGCGAGCTGGTTGACATTTTTCAACCAGCCGGCTCGCATATCGCCAATCGCCAATCGTCATTCGACCTCAGTTCATCCAACCTGGGAAAACCATTTTTGCGCCTGTTTCAATGTCGTATTCCCGGTTCCAAGGCATCGTCCACAAAGCTTTCGGGCGGGAAAAGCGCGCGGAGCCGTCGAAGAAAAGCACGTTGATGCCCTGGCCGTGGCGGAACATGGCAAAATGATGAAACTCCGCGTCCGCGCCCGCCCATTCGCCATTGTAATCTGGCGGCGTGTCGGTGGGCCGCGGGCCGCCGCCGCGCCACATTGAATCGAGGAAGAGCGGCGTGTTCGAGGTGTTCGGGGGAGCGTCGAATTTGCGCCAGTTCCAGGCGGTGGGACGGCCTTGGATTTGGTCAACGTCTTCAGCGGGATTATAAACCCACAGATTCAAGCCGTAGCTGGCGATGAGGTCATTGGCCGGTTGGTCGGGGTCGGGAATCGGCAGCGTGTAGGCGGTGGTGGGACTGCCTTCCTCGCCGGAATTGGACCATGGCCGGCTGGCGGCGCTGGGGCAAAGGAGCAGTTCGGGTTTTTTCTGGTAGGTGTTCTTGAGTGCGAGACACCATTCGCCGCGCGCCCAGGTGACATCCGTGCCGGAGCTGAAATAACCGTTGTTGCCGTCGGCATAGGCCATCCAGGAAATGCCCCATTGTTTGAGATTGGAAATGCAGTTGATGCTCTTCGCCTTGGCCTTGGCGCGGCTGAGCGCGGGAAGCAAAAGGCTGGCGAGAATGCCGATGATGGCAATGACGACCAGCAGTTCGAGCAAGGTAAACGCCCGCGGACCTGATGATGTCGTCTTGCGGTTCATGTTCCAGCCTTTTGGTGAGTGTAGCCGGTTTTACGTCTATTGCAATAAGGAAGCGGTGGAATTTGATTTGAAATTAGCCATTCTTAATAGACTCTGTCAAAGTTCAACATGGGCCAAAAGACCAGCGACTAGAAATTCCATCGCCTCGATGACCAGCGGGGAAATTCCCGCGAAAAGCAGGATGGCGGACAATTGAATCCATGTCCGGCGATTGTCCAACTGAGCAGTTCGATAATTGAGGAATGACAGCCGGTTGAGCAACACGGACAGCAGGAGGAAATAAATCGTAAGGCTGACCGTGCTGATAGGCTCCAGCACATCAAAATGAATCTGAGCAAGGCCGAGTCCGTAAATTCCGAGGGCAATTGCCGCGCCACAGCCAGCCAGCAAACCAAGCACTATTACCATTGCCCGGACAGAATTCACAGAAATAGATGAGGCATAAATCACCAGGTTGAACAGCAACGCATAACACGCGGCGACGAGCAAAAGCTCGTCAGGATCGGCTGAAAATATTTTGGCGGTGGACATTCCGAACAGCCATTTGCCGGCGGCGAGCATTGCGGCTGGGAATACAATGCCGAGCGTGATGCAGGTGAAAACAGCGACCAGCATCTTGGCCGCCCATTGTTTGCGTACTGAGGCCGGGAGCGTCAATTGCCAGGCTGCCACTCCTAAATTTCTTTCCTCCGCCAGGGTGACGATCCCGGTAATCAACGGCGTGCCGATTACGCACAGGACCAGCAGCATGGACATCAGGCCCGCAAGCATGTCGGAGGGATGAAGTTTCCAGGCCACGGCCAGGAAAGGGAGCGCGATGGCGGACAGCGAGGTAAGAATGAAACTGACATGATGCAGGCGCAATTCTTTGCGCAACAAACTGGCAAAGGGCCCGGTGTAACCTGGCATTATTTTATCCAGCCAGGGTGCGATGGCGCGTTCCACGCCCGCAGGCAGGCCAACTTCCTTCGCTTGCGAATCCACATCCTGAAAATTCAGGAACGCCTTATAACCCATCCGATAAAGCTGGATGCAATAACCGAGCGCCACAACGGCCACGGCGCTCCACAGCAAAACCGGATGCCGCTCAGCCGCCGACTTGAAGTAGAGTTGCGGCCGGCCCAGTCGCCAGGTGACAAACCAGTCAATCCACATCACGATCATCACCATCAACCCCGGAACCACGGCGGTGGAGGCCATGGCCACAATGCTATTTTTGCTCCGCAAGCTGAAATAAGGGGTCGAGCAGAAAGCGAACAAGGGAATGGATGCCATCGCCAACGCCATCAGTGGAAAATGTTCCAGCCTGCCTTCACCCGTCACGAACATGAAAAGGCACAACAGCAACGCAGCGAAGCCGATGGCCAGTTTGATGCCCAATGCCCGCATCTTCTCCAGCCAGATCCGGCGACGCGGCACCGGCTGCGCGAGCAGGAGAAGCATCGTGCGCGCGTGAAGTTCGTTCCCGAAGGAACTGGCTGCCATCAAAACCATGCCAGCAGCGAATGTGGTGATGACAAAGCCGGCCGCATCGCTGCCGTTGAAAACAAGGGAAATAAGCGCTGTGGCGGCCAAGGTGGCGTAAAAGACAGGCCGCAAGGACCGCTGTTCTTTCATCAATCGGGTGTTCATGGTTCGCTCCGGTGGTTCATTTTAACGCCGCCACAAATATCTCCTCCAGCGTCAGGGTCTCGGTCGTCAAGGACTCCGGGTGCATTGCTCCCAGGCGCTGGAGGAGTTTTTCGGATTCCCCGTTCACGGTAAATTCCAGTTCGCGGCCTTCGCGCCGCACGTGTTTCGCCTCGGGAAAATCCATCGTGGGCGGCGCGCCGGCGAAGCGCGCGCGGATTTTTTTGTAACGCGAGCGCGCGTCGTCCGCTCCGAGCGTCACCGCCGCCCGGCCGTTTTCGATGATGGTGAATTCGTCAATCAACCCCTCGAACTCGGTGATCAAGTGCGTGGAGACGAACACCGTGCGTTTGCCGGGGTCGGCCTCCTGGTACGCGCCGATGACGGTCTGGATGAACTCGCGGCGCACGATGGGATCGAGGCCGGAGGTTGGTTCGTCGAGCACGAGCAATTCCGGCTCGGCGCAGATCGCGCCGATCAAGGCGAGCTGGGTTTTCTGGCCCTTGGAGAGGGCGTTCGTTTTTTTGGCCGGGTCCAGATTAAATTGTCCGAGCAGTTCGCGCTCGGTCTGGCGGTTCCATTTTTGGCGGAACGAGGCCAGGAAATCGAGCGTGTCGCGTACGGTCATCCAGGGATAAAACGCCACGTAATCCGGCACGTAAGCGACGCGCGATTTGATGGCCACCTCGTCTTTGCGCGGGTCGAGTCCGAACACGCGGACGCTGCCGGAGGTGGGTTGGAGGAGATTGAGCAGGCATTTGATGGTGGTGGTTTTGCCCGCGCCGTTGCGGCCGAAAAACCCGTAGCATTTCCCCGCGCCCACGCGCAGGCTCAGGTCGTTGACGGCGTCGGTGCGGCCGTATTTGCGCACCAGATGCTCGATTTCGATGACGGCATTTTCAGTGTTCATAATGTGACGGTGGGAAATGGAGTGTTGGAGCAATGGAGTGTTGGGGTTTTGAAGCGTTGGGCAAGGCCAGCCATTTTTTCCTGCGCCCTGAAAGGGCAACACTAATACAGCCCAGGGCAAGCGGAGCGCCGCCCTGGGTTTGGGTTCCGTAAATAATCAAGCCCTGAAAGGGCAACATAAAACATGCGTTGACTACCCGAGCACCGGTTGAATATGCCGCCCCTTCAGGGCTTGGGATTTGATCGCACCCATAACCCAGGGCGGCGCTCCGCTTGCCCTGGGCTGGTATAATTCGGCCCTTCAGGCCTGAAGAAAGGACTCGCGCACAAATTCTCACCCCTGCCCTTTCCCCCGAAAGGGCGGGAGTGAATCCGTGGCTTCGAAGCATATCACTTCCTGTCCGCATTGTTTTTGTTTTGTTGCTTGAAGTTCCCCAACCGCTCCTTGACCAGATTCAAAAAATCTTCCTCATCCACCTGGAGGTGATGCGCCTGGACGATGGCGGCATCAATTTCATCCGCCAGCATTTTTTCGCGCACCTGCTTCTTGTAAGGCGAATTGTTCTCCGTCACGAAACAGCCCTTGCCCGCGACGGTTTCGATGATGCCCTGGTTTTCCAGTTCGGCATACGCCTTGGAAACGGTGTTGCGGTTGATGCGCAACTGCTCGGCCAGCGGCCGGATGGAGGGCAGCGATTCGCCGGACTGCAACACGCCCGAGGCGGCGGCGGACTTGATCTGGTCCACCACCTGCAAATAGACCGGCTTGCCGGATTTGAAATTAAGCTGGATGAACATTTTTGGCTCGCGTTGTTGCTTACTGTCATATGTCTGTATGACAGTTGGCGGCCATTGTCAACCATTATTTTCGGGATTTTATGCGCCGGCTTATTTAGAGCCTATCCCGATAGACGTGGCTTTCCCCCTCACCCCAGCCCCACTCCCATTTAGTTAAGGAATAAGCCGCCCCTATTCATGAACTCGGAAACATCGAAAGAGGAAATCCCCTCACCCCAGCCCTCTTGTTCGTGCCTCGCAGGAAGAGGGAGAAGAAAGAAGGCGTTTCTCCAACCGGGATAGGCTCTTAGCCGTATCCATGCAGTTGAAACCGCGGATAAACGCAGATGGACATAGAGAGGAAGCGAGGCTTGAGCATTTTTTCGGTTCTGACACGCCACCGTTTGGTGAGAGAATTCGGATGCTGCGTCCTTGCAAGGGACTGCTCGGGCGGGGCGCCCTCGTATGCGCCCGAGGCGGGCGCGCTCCCCAACTTCTACTGCATGGTGTTGGCTTAGAGCATTGACAGAAATGATGTGGCGATCACCTGCCCATGCTTCGTCCTGGCGGTGATACCGCCAAGATGCGTCCCTGCGTGCCGGAGGCATTTCTACAGGATGAATAGCTGCTATGCTTTCTTGAATGCTTCGATGGAATCAATGCGGTAGCGTTTTTTGACGCCGTCCATTTCGAAATCCACCTCTTCGCCGGGCTTGCGGTTTATGAGGGTCTGGCCGACGGGGGTAAGGTAGCTGATGACGCCTTTTTCAGGGTCGGAATCCCATGCGCCCAGGATGGTGAAGCGTTCGGGCTGATTCGCGTTGAGGTCGGTGACCTGGACTTCGGTGCCGATGCTGACGGCGTCGGTCTTGACGTTGGCGAAGTCGGTCCCGCGCGCGCGGACGAGCTGGGCTTCCAATTCGGATTTGCGGCGCATCAAAAGCTTCTGCATTTCCTTGGCGGCCTTGTATTCGTGGTTCTCGCGCAAGTCGCCGTAACTGCGGGCGATGGCAATTTCCTTCGAGTTGGCCGGGATTTTCTTTTGCACGAGCTCGGTATATTCCTCGCGGCGGCGTTCGAGGCTTTCCCAGGAGACGACGAGGTTGGCTTCCTGCTTGGTGGCCTCGCCGGAGATCAGGGACTGGACGGCGGGGTAGGTCTTGACGATGCGCGCGAGCAGGGAGCGCTTGTCCATGTCGTCAAAGCAGGGCGAAAGTTGCAGCGCGCGCGTCAAGTCCTTGATGACTTCCAAATCGGCCGAGCCGATGAGTTCCACCAGCAAAAGCTGATCATCTAAAATGAAATCGCGCAAACGGTTGGAGCGTCTTTCGTTGAATTGGTCGCGTTCCATCGCGCTGAGCATGGCGCGGAAAACTTCCGGCCCGAGAATGTCCGCAAACACATCGGAACGTTCCTTGGCCAGCCAGAGGAGCAGCTCGGTGCTGGCCGTATGCTGGCTAATCAGGCGCGCCAGCGTTTCCTTGAGCAAATCAATCTTGCCTTCGTGGACGAGCAATTGCACGCATTCGCGGCAAAGCTTCGCGGGAACGGTATTCAGCGTGGCGCGGACGATCTCGATCCAACGGTCGGGATTGGCATCCTTGAAGGAATCGAGCGTGCGCCGATGCTTGATGGCGGGCATCACTTCGAGCAAGGGACCGAGCCGGCCTTCCTGCGCCCAAATGGTTTTGGCGGTCAATTCACCTTCGCCAGCCGGCGCTCCCGCGGCTTCACGAACGTCGTCGCGGGTGAAAATGCCTTCCAACGCCACCGCCGGTTGCGTGCGTTGATGGGTGGCAATCTCGACATTGAGCGCGGCGATGACTTCCGTGGCGGCGGCGGCTTTGTCGTTCAAATCGGCGACATTTTTGAGCAATTCACCGGCAACGGCGATGCGGGCCTTGAGCCCTTTTGCGGCGCGGAATTCGCCCATCAACCGGTCCTGCAAATTGACTTCCTTCGCTTGAAAGATGATGGGGTCGGTTTTCTTGAGGGGGACTTGGAAATGGCCGTCCTTTTTCAACTCGCGCTTGGCGGCTTCCCACCACTTTTTCCAATCGTCCTTGATGACATCCGGCACGAGGACAGCCTGGATTTGGTCCACCGTCGCGCGGTTGCCGTAGCTTTTCAGGACGAGCCTGATGAGTTCCAGATGATGCAGGGCGGCCATCTGGCGCAAGCCTTCGAGGTCGGAGGCTTTGCGGGCCAGAATATGGTCCTTGGGGATGGGCTTGAGCGATTCGGCGGCAAAAGCCAGGTCCATGGTGTGATTGGCCTTGCCGGGGAAATCAATGGTGAATCGGGCAAACACCTTGTCCACCGTGGTGATTTTCCCAAAACCCCAGCTCTTATGCATGCAATA
>JAQGPB010000307.1 GCA_028293265.1 Pedosphaera sp.
ACAGCCTGTAACTTTCCTGATTTACACACTGATGATATTTTCAGCAGCCAGTCAAGTCACCGCCGCGCCGGTCACGGACAGCGGATCATTCGTTTATACACTCGACTACACCACACCGGTTGACCAGGCTCTTCAAACCAATCTAGAAAAACTGGACGACTTGCACCGCGCGCGATACGAAATGACCGCGGAGCAGACCGCGGTGGGCCTGCTTGATCTTCAAACGTTGCGGCTGGCGACGGTTCATCCCGACCGCGAATATTACGCCGCCAGCGTGGCGAAAATCGGCATCCTGCTCGCATACTTTCAACTGCATCCGGGTGCGGCCACCAATATTGATGCAACCACACAGCATGAATTGGGCTTGATGGCCAAGGCATCCGATAACGAGATGGCCGCCAAATTCTCGCGCGAAATGGGTTTGCGAAATGTTCAACAGGTTCTTAATCAGTACCATCTTTACGACACCAACCACGGCGGCGGCATCTGGGTTGGAAAACATTATGGCAGTGATGAGGAACGCATTCCCGATCCTGTGGGTAAAAATTCCCACGCCGTCACCGTGCGCCAGTTGCTGCGGTTTTTCCTTTGGCTGGAGCAGGGGAAACTCGTCTCGCCCGGGGCCTCCAAAAAAATGCGTGAAATCTTCGCCTCGCCGGAAATTCCCCATACCGAGAACAAGTTCGTCAAGGCCCTGAATGGCCGCGATGTCCAGATCCTCCGCAAATGGGGCACTTGGGAAAATTGGCTGCACGACAGCGCCATCATTACCGGCCCCGGCCGGCATTACATCCTCGTCGCGCTGACCGAGCATCCGAGCGGCGATGAATACCTGGTTGATCTCGCAACTGGAGTTGACGACCTGATGCTCCGCTCCGCGACGAAAAGGTAATGGGCCGCACAGCCATTTCCATCTCCACCTGCCCCGACCCCAGACAGCGAGCGGGTCTCCGGCCCGCAGCAGCGTTCGATCTCGTTTTCGCAGCCGTTTTTTGAACTGGTGAAATGTCGCCAATTGCTGTATCCTTCCTCACCTAAGGACGAATGAAGCTGCTTTTTGTTCATGAACGTTTCGGTGCCATGGCCGGCGCCGAAGTGAATGTTTTTTTGACCGCGACCGAACTCAAGCAGCGCGGTCATCAGGTCGGCATCATTCATGGCGAAGCCACCGGCAAGAGCGAGCCGGCCTGGCGTGAAACATTTTCCGAATGCTTTGCCGTTGATCAGGGTGCCGCCGCCGAAGTTGTCCAAAGAGCGCTCAGCCAATTTCAGCCCGAGATTGTCTATGTCCACAAAATGGCCGACCTGCGCGTAATTGAAGCGCTGGTCCGTTCCGGGCGTCCGCTGGTGCGGATGGTTCACGACCACGACCTTTATTGCCTGCGCAGCTACAAATATAATCCGCTCACGCGACAAATCTGCACGCGCGCCACATCGTCGTTCTGCATCTTTCCCTGCGGCGCGACCCTTTCACGCAACCGCGCCGGCGGCCTGCCGTTCAAATGGGTCAGCTACCGCGCCAAACAAAAAGAACTCGCGCTCAACCGCCGGTTCCACCGCTTCATCGTCGCCACGCATTACATGCGGAACGAATTGGCGCGCAATCATTTTGACGCGCTGAAAATCGAACTGCACGCGCCGGTCCCGCGCACGTTTGATGTCCTGCCGCAGAGTTCCTTCAGCGAACGCAATTTGATTCTCTACTCCGGTCAGATTATTCGCGGCAAAGGCGTGGATGTTCTGCTCAAATCGCTTGCTCGAGTGCAGGTCCCGTTTGAGTGTGCCCTGTTCGGCGAAGGCTCGGCCAGGGCGCACTGTGAGGCATCCAGCCGCGAACTGGGACTCGGCGACCGGGTTTTTTTCAAGGGTTATGTCGCGCCGGAGGAATTGAAAAATTCCTTTGATGACGGCTCGCTGGCGGTGATGAGTTCCGTTTGGCCGGAACCGTTCGGCGCGGCTGGGTTGGAGGCGATGCGGCATGGATTGCCCGTCGTGGCGTTCGACGCCGGCGGCATCCGGGAATGGCTGATGGATGGATGGAACGGTTTTTTGGTGCCATGGATGGACCAAGCCGCATTCGCCGCGCGCGTCGAACAATTGCTGCGCGACAAGGCGCTGGCCCGGCGTCTCGGCGAAAATGGCCGGCAACTTGTGCGCGATAAATTTGATTTTGCGCAATACATCTCGGGTCTGGAAAAAATGTTCGCCAAAGTAAATGAAGAAGCCAACGCGAAGCTTGCCTACGCATGAGATGAAACCGGAACCAGCCCCGCTGCTGGTCGCGATTGTCGGCGGCAGCGGCGCGGGCAAATCCTGGCTCGCGGACCAGTTGCAGGCCATCCTGGGCAAAAAAGCCGCCCGGTTGTCGCTCGACGATTTTTATCTCGACCGCTCGCACCTGCCGCCGGGCCGCCGCGCGCGCATCAATTACGATCATCCGCGCGCGATTGATTGGAAATGCGTCGAACAAGTTTTGCGGGATTGCCTGGCTGGGCGCATGACGCGCGTCCCCAGATACGATTTCGCCACTCATTCCCGTCGTCCCGACGCGCAAATCTTGCCACCCAAGCCGGTGATTCTGATGGACGGCCTGTGGCTGTTGCGGCGGCCCGCATTGCGCCGCATGTTTGCGCTGACCATTTTTATAGATTGTCCCGCACGGACCCGACTGGACCGGCGCCTGGCCCGTGATACGGAATCGCGCGGGCGAAGTCGTGCTTCAGTCCGGCGGCAATTCGCGGAATGCGTCGAGCCGATGCACGAATTATATGTCAGCCCCCAGGCGCGTTGGGCACGGGTCCGTCTGCGAATACCCATCAAAAAAAGTGACTTGCGCCGTCTCGCGAAAGAGCTGGCCATTGATTGTGATGACCCCGGCCAGAGGACAATTTGAAAAATCGCGCAAACTATGCTTTATATTATGACGTCCTCAAACATTGCAGAACCGGTCACCATCCTCGCAGCGCGCAACGTCGGCGGGGAGCGAGCCGGCAAGCATTACGCGAAAGGCAACCTATGAAGATGCATGTTGAAGGTGAAACCCTGCACATTTCAGGCCTCACCGCATTGGGCATCGCCAATTCGAGCGATTTCCGAAATCAAACTCGCGAGGCGCTGACGTCAGACCAAAAAAACATTGATATTGATCTCTCGGAGATGGAGCATCTGGACAGTTGCGGACTGGGCACGCTGATCTCCCTGCACAAGACGACCTCCGTTCGCCAGGGCGCCGTGCGGTTGCTCAATCCCACTCCCGGTGTCCAGCAAATTCTCGAATTGACCCGCATGCACCGCATTTTTGAAATTGTGAAACATTAAATTGATCGCATGGATTGCCCAGCCACCACGCGCTCAAGCCCCGCCACTCTGAAAATTGCTTTTCGATGCGACTTGCGCGAGGTGCGGGCCACCGTGGCGGCCATCCACGATTTCCTGGCGAAACAAGGCTGGAGCGCGGATGATTTGATGTCATTCGACCTGGCCTTGGTGGAAGCCTGCAACAATGCGATCAAGTATGCGCGCGAACCGGCGCGCGCGCTGCCCGTTGAATTGGAGGCCAGTTCCAGCGCGACCCAGGTTGAATTTCGTCTTCACGATCACACGCCCGGTTTTGACTGGCCCGCCAGGATTGAGCTGCCCCCGCCCGAGAGCGAAAGCGGCCGCGGCCTTTACCTCATCAACGCAGTGATGGATTACGCCGGATATTTTCGCGGCCAGAACGAAAACATGCTCATCCTGCGCCGCAACCGCCCCGCGCCGGAAATCAGGCGCCCGGCAATGGAGTCACCACCTACCTGACAATTTGCCGAAACCGGCCACATTAACTGCGTGAAGGCCATCCTGCCCCTTTTTGTATTCGTGGATGCCTGCGGATGGGAAATCATCAGGCAGGACCCGTTTGCCAATTCCTTTGCGCCGCATCGTCGCCGGCTGGCGTCCGTCTTTGGTTACAGTTCCGCCTGCGTGCCTTCGATCCTTTCCGGCCGCTGGCCCGACGAACATCGCAACTGGTGCTACTTCGTCTATGACCCCGCGAACTCGCCCTTCAAAATCCTGCGCCCCGTGCGCTGGCTGCCCGCGGCCATCACCAGCCGCCGCATCTTCCGCCGCTGGCTCACCAAGCTCGTCAAGGCGCATCTTAATTTTCGCGGCTATTTCGACCTCTACAACATCCCGTTTCGCTACATCACCCTGTTCGATTTCACGGAGAAAAAAAGCCCGCTCAAACCCGGCGGCATGAATCGCGGGCCAAACATCTTCGACTTTCTTACCGAACGCAAAATCCGCCATCACGTCAGCGCGCCGGAAAAAAGCGAGACCGACAACCTCGCCGCGCTCATCCGCGACATTGAAAGTGAGTCCATAGATTTCGCCTTTCTCTATTGGGCCGGGCTCGACGGCTTGTTGCACCAGGTCGGAAACCAATCGCCCCAAATCCCCGCCAAGCTGCGGCAATACGAGCAATGGATCGAACAGTTGCTCGCCGTCGCGCAGGCGCATTACGACGAAGTCCGGCTCTATGTCTTCAGCGATCACGGCATGGCCAACTGCGACGAATTGCTCGATCTCAAGTCAAAGATCGAACCGCTGCCCCTCCGCATGGAAAAAGATTACGCCGTCGTCTATGATTCCACCATGGCGCGCTTCTGGTTTTTCAACGACCGCGCGCGGCAGCTCATCACAGGGGCTCTCCAAAAAATTCCGGAAGGCCGCATCTTGCCCGACGCGGAATTGGCGGAAATGCGTGCGCTGTTCCCCGACCGTTATTTCGGCGAATTGATTTTTCTCGTCAAGGAAGGCGTGTTGATCATCCCCAGCCACATGGGCGAACGTCCGCTGCGCGGCATGCACGGCTATCATCCAAGCGATAAGCACAGCTACGCCGCGTTGCTCTCCAATCACACGGACATCCCCGCCGACATCACCGCCATCCCCGACATGTTCCGCCTGATGACCCGCGACGCCGAACTGGCCAAGGCCCGCAACGCCAATCGCGCCTCAAAACAAAACGCCGAACTGGAAAATGCCTCGCCGTCAACCGGCCGCTGACCAATTTTAGTCGTGCGTTCCCCGCCCGGTGCGTTATCTTCGCACTCCTTTTATGGCTACGATAAAACCTTTCGCGGCATTGCGGCCGCGCCCGGAACTGGCGGCGCAGATTTGCGAGCTGCCCTACGACGTCATGTCCTCCGCCGAAGCCCGCACGATGGCCGCCGGCAACCCGCTCAGTTTCCTCCATGTCAGCAAGCCGGAAATTGACCTCCCGCCCGAGACCGATATTTATTCGCCTGCAGTCTATGCGAAGGGGAAAGAAAATTTCACCAGGCTCATCGCCGATGGCTCGCTGCGGCAGGACGACGCGCCCTGCTTTTATTTGTATCGCCAGGTGATGGGCAAGCACACCCAGATCGGCCTCGTTGCCGCCGCGAGCTGCGAAGATTATTTGCGCGACATCATCAAAAAACACGAGTTCACGCGGCCCGACAAGGAAGACGACCGCGTCCGCCACATCGAAACGCTCAATTCACAGACCGGCCCCGTCTTCCTGACCTATCGCGCCAACGCCGTCCTCGACGAACTTTTCAAGAATAAATCCGCCGAGGCGCCGGACATTGATTTCACCGCCAAGGATGGCGTGCGCCATACTTCGTGGGTCATCAGCGATGGCAAAACCACCCAATCCATCCAGGTCGAGTTCGCCCGCACCCCGTTTCTATACATCGCCGACGGGCATCATCGCAGCGCGGCGGCGGCGCGGGTTTGCCAGAGCCGCCACGGCGCGGGCCACAGCGGATATTTTCTCAGCGTCATTTTTCCGCACAACCAGATGCAGATTCTGCCCTACAACCGCGTCTTGAAAGACCTCAATGGCCACACCGCCGCGCAATTGCTCGGGAAACTCGATGGCATTTTCATCATCAACGCCCAGGGCGCGGCGCAACCGGCGCACAAGCACGAACTTGGCCTTTATCTCGAAGGCAAATGGCACACGCTCAATTTCCGTCCGCACTTCGCGCGCGCTTCCGACCCGATAGAAAAGCTCGACGTCACCCTGCTGCAAAATTACGTGCTCGCGCCGATTTTCGGCATTGACGATCCGCGCACCAGCAAGCGCATCAATTTCGTCGGCGGCATTCGCGGCACCGCCGAGCTGGAAAAACTCGTCAACGCCGGCGAATACTCCTGCGCATTTTCGATGTTCCCCACCAGCATCGAGGATTTGATGACCATCGCCGACGCCGGCGGCATTATGCCCCCCAAGAGCACGTGGTTTGAGCCCAAGCTCCGCGACGCGATGTTTTGCCACATGATCTGAGCCGGAACAATTCCGTTGAAACCACGGATGAATATGGATTTGGAAGGGGCCATACCACACTCCGCCAGGTCTTGGACTGCGGCAGTCCTCTGCCGCTTTGACCATGCAGCCAAGATTGCAACTTGGGCGACCAAATTTCATTCCAACGCAGGTGAGGAGGCACTTGTGTCCCTTCCGTCCCTTCCGTCCCTTCCGTCCCTTTCCCCCGACTGGGGTGAGCGGCGGTCCCGCCCAAGAAGTTGTTTGTTAAGAGGGCGGGCGTGATTCTAACTTTGCTTCAATTTTAATTCGGGCCGACAGTAAGCGTGTGAAAAAATTCAGGGCAAGTTTAAGGTTTCAAATTCGCCCCTTTAATGCTTCTGTCTTTCGCACTGATTTATTATGGCAATGAGCCGTTTAAAACGCGGGTTGCGCGCGACGCTTTTGGGCATGGTGGTGAACGCCATTCTGGCCACGGGCAAACTCGCTGCTGGCCTCCTCGGCCATTCCCACGCCCTCGTCGCGGACGCCGTCGAATCGTTCGCCGACATTTTCAGTTCCATCGTCGTCTGGCGCGGACTGGTGGTCGCCTCGGAACCAGCCGATGAAGAACATCCCTACGGCCACGGCAAGGCTGAACCCATCGCCGCCGCCATGGTTTCAACCATGCTCCTGCTCGCCGCATTGGGCATCACCCTCACCTCGATTCAGGCCATGCTTTCCGGCCACCCCGAAGGGCCGCGCGCTTTCACCCTGCTCGTGCTGGTCGTCGTGATTCTCATCAAGGAACTGCTCTTCCGTTTTGTCTCCAGCGAAGCCGATTCAGTCCAGAGCACCGCCGTCAGCGCCGATGCCTGGCATCATCGCAGCGACGCCATCACCTCGCTCGCCGCCGCCGTGGGCATCACCATCTCCCTCATCGGCGGCAAGGGCTACGAAGGGGCCGATGACATCGCGGCCATCGCCGCGGCCTGCATCATCGCCTTCAATGGCTTCTTGGTGCTCCGGCCCGCGCTCAACGAACTCATGGACGCCTCCCCGAACCGCGAAGTCATCCAGGGCATCCGCCGCACCGCCGCGGCCGTTGAAGGCGTCGAACGCGTCGAAAAATGCATCGTCCGCAAATCCGGCCACCGTTACCTCGTGGACATGCACGTCGAA